>CAMJRQ010000121.1 GCA_946408305.1 uncultured Prevotellaceae bacterium | reverse complement strand
CATTCATGCCCAGCAGACCTTCCGCGCCCGGGTGGTGGATGCCACGACGGGCGAGCCGTTGCCGTATGCAAGTATTTACTGGGGAGAGGGAAAAGGCACCCTTACGAACGCCGAGGGCGATTTCATGTTGGAAGCAGACGAGGATGATGTGCTTAAGATTGCGTATATCGGCTATAATACTTTTCAGAAGACAGCCATTTCGTTGCCACAGGTGGTAAGGATGGAACCAATGACTCGCGTATTGCGAGAAGTAATTGTACAGGGAGGCCTAGACAGCCTGCAGATAGCCAAACTGCTCACTAAGACGTGGAAGAGGCTGTGCCGGGACTATTACTGCCATAAAGGCAAGAAGAGTAATTACTTCTATCGCATGACGCACATTGATACAGACAAGAAGGAACTGGCGGAAGCATTGGTTGTTGCTTTGTCAGCAAATAACTTGCGCGGATTGTCTTTCCTGAGCGGAAAACATTATTGTGCGCCGAGCGACTCCACCAGTAAGCAAGCGCCACATTTCACGGACTCGAATCTGCACCTCCTGCTTCAGGTCGGCCCAATGACCGAGGATGTTCCTTTCTGGCAGGCGGCTCTCAAACCCTTTGTGTACCTCTCTCCAATTGAACCTGCCTATTATTACGATGTGTCGTGCGAACAGTTGGAATCGTCGAAGAAAAACGCACGAATATACAAAATCCAGTTAAAATCAAAGTTGAATAGCGCAAAAGACACACTCCGAAGCAGACTGGAGGGTGACATCTATATTGACCACAAATGCCGCTTGCTGGCCTTTGATGGCAGACTGCTCAACTACAGCATGATTGTCCGCGATAAAGACGTAATGGTGAAACATCCCATGACATGCCACTTGCACGTTGATTACACACACGAACGACGTTTTACAGAGGTGGAAAAATCATACTGCTCCATCTTCTATGGCGAAATGAAAGTCCACTTACTGCTCTTTCGCTTACCCAAAGACTTCATGTCGGCCCGTCAGCTAAAAACAGTAAAAGTAAATGGGAATATGCTTAAAGCAATCGAAGAAGTCGGATATAATCCAGAGTTCTGGACACAGGAAATCATGCTGCGAACGCAAGAAGAAGAACGGATAATCCAGCAAGATGAAAAAGAGAATAGCATCACGGACAAACCCTGAGTGGTCGACATGAAAGTAGACTACGTGATACCCTTCGTGGACAGCAGCAAGCGAGACTGGGTGGAGCAATACCGGAAGTATGCCCCGGAGAATTGCAACTGGAGCAACAATACCACCCGATTCCGCGACTGGGACCTGCTGCGCTATCAGCTGCGCAGCATCAGCCGCCACCTGTCTTGGATTCACCGCATCTACATTGTCATCTCCGTCTCCCGGGCACAGATACCCGAATGGCTGAACCTGGAGAATGAAAAAATCCGGGTTGTGGGGGACTGGGAGTTCTTCCCACAGGAGTATCTGCCTGTGTTCAATTCCAACGTCATCGACCTCTTTCTCCCCAGGATAGAAGGCCTCGCGGAGCATTATCTGTATGCCTGCGACGACTATCTCATCACGAACGACCTTTCGCCCGCCGAGTTTTACAGCCCCGACTACAGCCGGCATCAACCGCAGGAACCCACCGATTATCGCCGCACGCTCTATTGGAACCCCGCCCTCCGATTAGACAGTAATGGCCGCGCCCGAGTGACACTCTACAACAACAGCCGCACGACGCAGGTGAGCGTCAGCGCAGCCGGGCAGGCAGCGGACGGCCAGCTGCTGTGGAATGGGGAATAAGCAGCGGTGCGAGAAAAATCCTTCCGGCGTTTGCTTTATTGCTCGCCTTTCCCTACCTTTGCTCCAGAGAACCTATAATGCATTCCTCTGACCCTATGAAACGACAACTCCTCCCCCTGCTCCTCCTGCTGGCACTCCCGCTCTCGGCCCAACGCGAGAAGACCACCTTCCAGACCGCAGCCCAGTGGAAACCCACCACCCACGTCGATGCCGACGCCGTGATGGTCTACGGAACCCACGAAACGCCGGGCATGACCTTCGGGCAGCGCGTCCAGTCGTGGCGCGACCACGGCTACGTCACCCACTACATGACGGGCATCGCCTGGGGCGGCTACCAGGACTACTTCTCGGGCCAGTGGGACGGGGTGCCCCACATGGACGAGGGACAGAAAGACCGCCAGGGCGACACCATCTGGCACAACCCGGGCACGCCCTACATCGTGCCCACGCTGAACTATCTGCGCTACTTCTGCGAGCGCCACATTCGCCCCGCCATCGACCAGGGCATCGACGCCATCTTCCTCGAAGAGCCCGAGTTCTGGGCCCGTGCCGGATACAGCGAGGCTTTCAAGCGCGAGTGGCGCCAGCACTACGGCTTCGAGTGGCGGCCGCAGCACGAGTCGGCCATGAACACCTACCTCTCCAACAAACTGAAGTACCACCTCTACTATCGCGCGCTCGACTCGGCCTTCACCTATGCCAAGCGCTACGGCGCGGAGCGCGGGCTCAGGGTGCGCTGCTACGTGCCCACCCACTCGCTCCTCAACTACGCCCGCTGGAGCATCGTCTCGCCCGAGGCCTCGCTCGCCTCGATGGAGCACTGCGACGGATACATCGCCCAGGTGTGGACCGGCACGTCGCGCTCGCCGAACTTCTTCAACGGGCAGCGGCGCGAGCGCGTCTTCGAGACGGCCTTCCTCGAATACGGCTGCATGGAGTCCATGACACGCCCCACGGGTCGCAAGACGTTCTTCCTGACCGACCCCATCGAGGACGCCGCGGTCGACTGGGACGACTATCGCCGCAACTACCAGGCCACCTTCACCGCCCAGTTGCTCCATCCCACCATCGCCGACTACGAGGTGATGCCCTGGCCCGACCGCATCTACGAGCGCCTCTACCGCGTCAGCGCGCAGAGCCAGGAGAAGGCCCGCATCCCCCGGCCCTATTCCACCCAGATGCAGGTGATGGTGAACGCGCTCAACCACATGCCGGCCTCCTCCACGCCGCTCGTCGGTGGCCAGGGCATCAGCCTCCTGATGGCCAACTCGATGATGTTCCAGCAGCCCGTCGAGGGATACGACGACCCCAACCTCTCCAACTTCTTCGGGCTGGCCATGCCGCTGGTGAAGCGAGGCATCCCGCTGGGCATCACCCATCTGGAAAACACGCAGTACGAGGAGACGTGGCGCGATGTGGGCCTCCTGCTCATGTCCTACACCCACATGAAACCTCTCTCGCCCGAGGCCCACGAGGACATCGCCTGGTGGGTGGCGCAGGGCGGGACACTCGTCTATTGCGGCCGCGACGAGGACCCCTACCAGCGGGTTCCTGAGTGGTGGAACACCCACGGCATGCACTACGCCGCGCCCTCTGACCACCTCTTCGCCCTCATGGACATCCCCGAGCAGGCCGAGACGGGCTGCTATGCCTTCGGAGCGGGCCGCGTCTACATCGTGCGCCAGGACCCGCGCGAGTTTGTCGAGACCGAGGGGGCCGACCATCTGCTCCTCTCGCTGCTGAGCGAGGTTACGGGCGGCCTCGGCGTGAAGAACCATTTCCTGCTGCGCCGTGGCCCCTACGTGGTGGCTGCCGTGGTCGACGAGTCGGCCGTCTCCGACCAGCCGCTGCGGCTCGAGGGCCGCTTCATCGACCTCTTCGACCCCCATCTGCCCGTTCTCACGCAGAAGACCGTCCACCCCGGCCAGCAGGCCCTGCTGCTCGACCTGGACCGCCTTTCCCACAAGCGCCGGGCTCAGGTGCTGGCCGCCGCCTCGCGCCAGAGCGACCTCCGTGCCGACCGCCACTCGCTCTCGTTCACCTCGCGTGCTCCGGCCCAGACCGACAACGTCATGCGCATCCTGCTGCCCCGCCAGCCGCTCGGCGTGGACGCATCGGCCCCGGACGCCCGCTGGGAGTGGGACGCCGCGAGCCGCACCCTCCTCCTCCGCTTCGAGAACCGGCCCGAGGGCGTCCGCGTGGACATTAAATGGTAGACGTCGTGGGCGGGCGTGAGATTTTTTCATTGGTGTCCGTGGAAAATCCGGCAAAGTATTCATTATTTGCGGTACATCAATGTATTAGCAATCTTCTATAATCAGCGGGGCTCGTAAAAACGGCCTGAAAGGCCAGTCAGCTATAAGCCCAGGGCATCGCCCTGGGGAAAACAGCCCCGGACGCTGCGCCCTGTAAGGGCAAAAGCATTGTCCGTCAGTGTCTTTTGCCCTTACAGGGCGACTTTCATTTATAACA
The DNA here is from genome assembly GCA_946408305.1 of uncultured Prevotellaceae bacterium. Next base: position 313 of record CAMJRQ010000121.1, on the reverse strand, counting down.
AATAACCCAGGGCGTTGCCCTGGGCTGTAAGCGATTTGGCCCTTCAGGCCGTTTTTTTTGAATGGTAATATATTTTTTACTCACCCCACATAAAGATTTATTACCCCAGAGCTTCTCCAGCCTCTCAGAGGGGTGGGTGAAAACGCTTGGCAAAAGGGCCGATTTTTGTGGCGAAAGGTTGAATTTCGGTCAGCTTCAGCAAAACCTGAAAAATTAACTGACTGATTATCAATGCTTCCAAAATTCGCTCGTCGGCCAGCAAACCGGGATTCGGGGCAAGACGACGGCATTCTCAGCCAATGACAACGTCTTG
>CAMJRQ010000120.1 GCA_946408305.1 uncultured Prevotellaceae bacterium | reverse complement strand
ATCCGCTTTGCCACTCAACTGCGCTTCCAGATTGAGGACGAGACGCAGGAAGCCCTGGCCCGCAATGCCGAGCGCATCAAAATCATCTCGCAGGAGCGCATCATCGACGAGCTCAACAAGATTATCCTCTCGCCCGTGCCCAGCATCGGCTTCATCGAGCTGAGCCGCAGCGGACTGCTGCCCCTCATCCTGCCCGAGCTCTCGGCCATGGAGGGAGTGGAGGTGCGCCAGGGACGAGCCCACAAGGACAACTTCTACCACACCCTCGAGGTGCTCGACAATGTGGCCCGCCGCTCCGACAAGCTCTTCCTGCGCTGGGCCGCCCTGCTCCACGACATCGGCAAGCCACGCTCCAAACGATGGGAACCCTCGGTGGGGTGGACCTTCCACAACCACAACTATCTGGGGCAGAAGATGGTGGCACCCCTCTTCCGCCGCATGAAGCTCCCCACCGACGAGCGCATGGCCTACGTGGAGAAGCTCGTGGGGCTCCACATGCGCCCCATCGTCATTGCCGACGAAGAGGTCACCGACTCCGCCGTGCGCCGACTCCTCTTCGAGGCCGGGGAGGACATCGACGACCTCATGACCCTCTGCGAGGCCGACATCACCAGCCGCAACCAGCAGCGCAAGCAGCATTTCCTCGACAACTTCCAGCTCGTGCGCCAGAAACTTGTCGACCTCCAGGCACGCGACAACTACCGCACCTGGACCAACCCCATCTCGGGCGAGGAAATCATGCAGACCTTCGGCCTGCCTCCCTGCCGCCAGGTGGGAGAACTCAAGCAGGCCGTCAAGGATGCCATCTGGGACAGTCTCATCCCCAACGACCACGAGGCTGCCCGCCAGTTTATGCTCAGCAAGGCCGCCGAGATGGGGCTGCATGAGGTTGAAAGTTGAAAGATTAAAAAGTTAAAGAGTTACGGGGCCATTCGCCCCAATATATAAACAATAAAAAAATCAATAAATGAAAAAAATGCTTTTCCTGAGCGCAGTCGTGGCAGCCACCCTGTCGCTCACCAGTTGTGGTATCACCAAAACCACGTCGCACAACGAGAGCGAGACCAAGGTTGTCCTCTCGCAGAAGAACTTCCGCGTGGTGGGCCAGGCCAGCGGCCAGTCGCAGGCCACCTACGTCTTCGGCATCGGCGGCCTGAGGCCCGCAGCCCTGCGCAACAATGCCATCAACGAGATGTCGCGCAACGCCAACCTCCACGGGGCACAGACGCTCACCAACATCACCACCCACACCTCCGTGAAGATGATTACCCCCATCTACGTCCAGGTCACCTGCGACGCCACGGCCAACATCATCGAGTTCGAGTAAGAGACAGGCCCCGGGCACTGCCTGCTCCCCTTACAGCCCCTCCCCCCTTCGCTTGAAGGCGGGAGGGGCTTTCGGTTCCCTTGGCAAGACTGTGGGGCGATTTTCTTACACGTCGATGCACTTTTGCTTGACTTTTCCCTGACACTTTTTGCTGCACAGTTTGCAGCGAAAGGCAACGTCGTCCGGCGCAACGTGGAGTTTTGGCCCACGCAACACGTTGCGTTGACCAAGATTCCACGTTGTCTTTTCCCGAGAGTGCCGTCATCTCCGCCCAAACCTCGGTTTGCTGGCCGGCGAGCGATTTTTGGAAGTACTGATAATCAGCAGGTTAATTTTTCGCGATTTGCTACAGAATGCCAAAATCCATCCTTTTGACATGAAAATCCAACCTTTTGCCAAGCGTTTTTGCCCACCCCTCGGAGGGGCGGAGAGGGCTTTGTGGTAAAAAATCCGAAAGCAGAGGGGGTAAAAAATCCATTGCCACGTATGGCGGCTTTTGCTGCACGCTCATTCCTCGCATTTGCGGTACAACAATCTCGGAGGCGTCATTTCTCCTGGCCACCAATAGTAAAAATTGAAGTTTTCTTTGTCAAAACGAGAAACGGGCTTGGCAGTTTTCTGAAAAAAGTATTTCCTTTGCAGCCGAAAACGATTTTTGAACATGAACGAGACAAGACCCATCCTCAGCATCACCGGTTCCGACTCGACGGGCGGCTCGGGCATACAGGCCGACATCCGAACCATCAGCGAACTGGGAGGCACAGTCGTCACGGCTGTCACGAGCATCACCGTGCAGACCACGCTCGGCATTCAAGATTTCTACGACCTGCCCGCCGATATCGTGGGTGGGCAGATCGAGGCGGCGATGAACGACGTGCAGCCCGAGGTGGTGAAGATTGGCATGATACGCACCCCCGAGACCCTCGCCACGGTAATCAATGCCCTGCGGCACTATCGCCCGCGGCACGTTGTCTACGACGCGGTGGCTACGTCGGCCGGCGGCGAGGTGCTGGTGCCAGAGGCCGTGATGAGTGAAATCAGCCGCCACCTGCTGCCGTTGTGCACCTGCGTGGTGAAGCTCGACGGACGCCCAGCCCACGGTCGGGCCAATCGCTATGCCAGCGCCCTGGCGGTGTTCCTGAGCAGAGACGAGACGGTTGAGAAGGCTCAGGCCCTGGCCAGCCAGTATTTGGAGCGCTGCGGGGCCGACGGCGGCGCACATCCGAGCCGCGCCAGTGAGCTTCACCAGACCTTCCTGGCCCTGGTGGAGCAGCATGTGCGCCAAAACAGCGACGTGCACTTCTATGCCGACCGCATGAATCTCTCGGCACGCTATCTGGCCCAGGTGACGCGGCGCATTGCCGGTCAGTCGCCCAAGGCCATCATCGACGAGCGGCTGGTGCGCGAGATAGAGCATCTGCTCCTGACCACCGGGCTCACCGTGCAGGAAATCGCCTACCGCTGCGGCTTCTCTGCCCAGGCTCACCTGACCAAGTTCTTCAAGAAACTGCGAGGCACGAGCCCGACCGCTTTCCGGCGGGCCCGCGGATAGAAACCGACACGATAAAAAATAGAGAACGAATATGGAAAACCGACAAGAGCTGAACCGAAATCTCGCCCAGATGCTGAAGGGCGGAGTGATTATGGACGTGACCACCCCCGAGCAGGCCCGCATAGCCGAGGCTGCCGGAGCCTGCGCCGTGATGGCATTGGAGCGCATACCGGCCGACATCCGCGCGGCCGGAGGTGTGAGCCGCATGAGCGACCCGAAGATGATTCGCGGCATACAGGAGGCGGTCTCGATTCCTGTCATGGCCAAGTGCCGCATCGGCCACGTGGCCGAGGCATTGATTCTTCAGGCCATCGACATCGACTACATCGACGAGAGCGAGGTGCTCTCGCCCGCCGACAATGTCTTCCACATCGACAAGACGCAGTTCCGCGTGCCCTTCGTCTGCGGTGCCCGCAACCTGGGCGAAGCCCTGCGCCGCATTGCCGAGGGGGCCACGATGATTCGCACCAAGGGCGAACCCGGAACGGGCGACGTGGTGCAGGCCGTGAGCCACATGCGACTGATGCAGAGCGAGATGAGGCGTCTCACGGCGATGGCCGACGACGAACTCTTCGAGGCTGCCAAGCAATTACAGGCCCCCTACGAGTTGGTGAGGTTTGTCCACGACAACGGGAAACTGCCCGTGGTGAACTTCGCCGCCGGCGGCGTGGCCACCCCAGCCGATGCCGCGCTGATGATGATGCTCGGTGCCGAGGGCGTCTTCGTGGGCAGCGGCATCTTCAAGAGCGGCAACCCCGAGAAGCGTGCGGCAGCCATCGTTCAGGCTGTCACCAACTATGCCGACGCATCGCTCCTGGCCCGTCTCTCCGAGGACCTGGGCGAAGCCATGGTGGGAATCAACGAGCAGGAGATATCGCTGCTGATGGCCGAACGGGGAAAATGAGGATAGCCATACTGGCCCTGCAAGGGGCTTTCGTCGAGCACGAGCGGATGTTGCGCCGCCTCGGGGCGGAATGCTTCGAGGTGAGGCAGCTGAGCCATTGGCAGCAGCCCAAGGACGGGCTCATCATCCCCGGTGGGGAGTCCACCGTGCAGGCCCGTCTGATGCGCTCCACCGGCCTCTTCGAGCCTATCCGCCAGGCCATCCTTTCCGAGGGCCTGCCTGTCTTCGGCACCTGTGCCGGGCTGATTCTCCTCTCGCCGCTCCACCTGGCCACGATGGACATCGCCGTGCGCCGCAATGCCTACGGGCGTCAGTCGGGCAGCTTCTGTGCGGTGCAAGCGGTGCGGGGCGTGGGCAACGACATCCCCATGACCTTCGTCCGCGCTCCCTACATCGAGCGGGTCTATGGTGCCGCCGAAGCGCTGGCCGAGGTGGACGGGCACATCGTGGCCGCGCGCCAGGGCCGCCAGCTGGTCACCGCCTTCCATCCCGAGCTGACCGACGACACACGGATGCACCAATTCTTCCTCGAGGAAATCTGCCTTGCCTGACACCAACGCAAGAAAAAATCGCACTTTCGCTTTACACTTTCCGGGCTTAAACTGTATTATAAATGTATGGAGCGAAAAAACGAGTGTTGGTGTTCGGTAAAAGTTGAACGGTGATGAGATTTGTATCGGCATTGGTTTGCCTGCTGTTGTGCTGTCCGCTTCGGGCGGAAGAGACCTCCTGCCCCCCTTCGGAGGAAACGATTGTAAATGGTAAATACGTAAATTGTAAATACGAGAAT
>CAMJRQ010000119.1 GCA_946408305.1 uncultured Prevotellaceae bacterium | reverse complement strand
ACCCCACGCAGTTTGACTACACCTGGCCGCTGGTGATGCTGGCATGCCTGGGCGTGGCCGCCCTGCTGCTGGGCCTGCTGCTGAAGGTGGTGGACCGCAAGAAGGGTCTCGGACTGGAAGAGCCCAACATCAAGTAAGACTGTATTTTTTTCAACGGAAGTCCCCCCCACTCCACAACTGACAACGATGAAAGCAAACGCAAAGACTCTGTTGGCGGCCGCCCTCTGCTCGGCGGCCGCACTGACAGCCTGCAGCCACCGCCCGGCAACAGCTGGCGAGCAGCCGCTCAGGACCGTGGGCAACCCCTATCTGCCCCTGTGGGAGCACATACCCGACGGAGAGCCCTACGTCTTTGAAGACCCCGACCACAAGGGGCAGCAGCGCGTCTATATCTATGGTTCGCACGACAACCTGAAGACCAACTACTGCGGACGCGACCAGGTGGTGTGGTCGGCATCGGTGGACGACCTGAGCCACTGGCGACTGGACGGCACCATTCTCGTGGTGGACCGCAACGGACGCGGCGAGCCCTTCGACTCAGCGGGCACGGCCGACGTGCTCTTTGCCCCCGACGTGGCGATGAGAGTGGAGGCCGACGGACGGAAGACTTACTACCTGTACCCCAACGATCAGGCCTGGGGGCGCAACGGACTCGTGGCCCGCAGCCATCGACCCGACGGCCCCTTCGAGGTGACGAACTGGAACAGCGAGAACCCGAACACGACCGACGGCGTGCTGCAGTTCGACCCCGCCGTGTTTGTTGACGACGACGGACGCGTCTACGGCTACTGGGGCTTCCAGCGCTCCTACGCCGCCGAACTGGACCCCGCAACGATGGCCACCGTGAAGCCCGGCACGAAAGTGGTGGAGGATATGGTGTCGTCGAAGGACCAGCAGGGCGACTTCCGCTTCTTCGAAGCCTCGTCTATCCGCAAAATCAAGGATAAATACGTGTTCATCTACAGCCGCTGGACCAAGCCCGGAGAGTTCGGACTGCCCGACACCAACTACACGCTGGCCTATGCCTACAGCGACCATCCGCTGGGCCCCTGGACCTACGGAGGCACCCTCATCGACGGACGCGCCCGCGAGACCGACGAGCAGGGACGCACCATCGCTTCGGCCAACGCCTCGGGCAACACTCACGGCTCAATATGCCAGATAAAAGGCCAGTGGTACGTGTTCTACCACCGCCAGAGCGGACTCAACGAGTTTGCCCGCCAGGCTATGGTGGCACCCGTAGAGGTCAGCGTGGAAGAAGGGCCGGGCGGCAAGGTGAGCATCACGGAGGGCGAATACAACTCCGAAGGATTCTCAACCCAAGGACTGGACCCCCTGGAACGCCATTCGGCAGGCATCTGCTGCTGGTACACTGGCCCCAAGCCCTCGGAGCACCACTGGCCCGACAACGTGTTCTACGGCTCGTACGTGGAAGCCGCCTACGGCACCGCCGACAACGCGAAGGCTCCCTACGACCTGAAGAACAACACGAACCACGTGGTGAACAACACCAGCGGCTCGATTGTGGGCTACAAATACTTCAACTTCAGCGCCACCAGCGGACGCAAGGACGTGCAGCTGCTGATGCGCCTCATCCCCGCAGGCATCGACGGCACCATCACCATCATGGCCGACCGCCCCTGGACATCGCAGGGCGGCAAGCCGCTGGGCACCATCGAGCTGAAGGCCGACATGCCGCAGACGCCCACCGAGATGAGTGCCGTGCTGCCGGCGCTCGGCGAGATGAGCGGCAAGCATGCCCTCTTCTTCGTGTTCCATTCAGAAACCCCAGAGAAGAGCCTCTGCACACTCATGGACTTCATGTTTAAATAACACTCACACAACAAGAATGACGCAGAAGATAAGAATCAAGGACATTGCCGAACGGGCAGGAGTGTCGGTGGGCACGGTGGACCGCGTGCTGCACGGTAGGCCCAACGTGTCGGCACCCGCACGCGAGAAGGTGGAGAAGGCCCTGAAGGAAATGGACTACCACCCCAACGCTTACGCATCGGCACTGGCCTACAACCGCCACTACACGTTCTACATGCTGCTGCCCAAGCACGAGCAGGAGGCCTACTGGGACGAGATTGAGGAAGGAGCCCGGAAGGCTATGGAGAGGCGGCGCGACTTCCACGTGGAGGTGAAGATAGAATTCTACGTGAGATTCAGCGACGAGTCGTTCACGGGCAAGGCTGAGGAGATACTGGCTGCCAACCCCGACGGCGTGGTGATCGTGCCGGCCGAACTCGCGCTGACCCGCCAGTTCACCGACCAGCTGCACGACCGGCAGATACCCTTCGTGCTGCTCGACTCCTACATGCCCGACCTGAAACCCCTCTCCTTCTTCGGACAAGACTCTTTCGCCAGCGGCTATTTCGCCGCCAAAGCGCTCATGATGATTGCCTACAAGGAAGAGGAAATCATGCTCATGAAGCAGACCAAGGGCGGACGCGTCACCACCAAGCAGCAGGCCAACCGCGAAGTGGGATTCCGCCACTACATGGCCGACCACTATCCGAACATCAAGATTGTGGAACTGGACCTGCCCGTGGGCGGAACGCGCAAGCAATACGGCAACATGCTGGAAAACTTCTTCACGAAGCACCCGCAGGTGCATCATTGCATCACGCTCAACTCGAAGGCCCACATCGTGGGAGAGTTTCTGCTGAAGACCAACCGACGCTACGTTCAGATCATGGGCTACGATATGGTGGCTAAAAACGCACAGTGTCTACGCGAAGGAAGCATCTCCTTCCTCATAGCACAGCATGCCTACCAGCAGGGCTACTCGTGCATAGAGACTCTGTTCCAGGCTGTCGTGCTGAAGACGAAGGTGAGCCCCGTGAACTACATGCCCATCGAACTGCTGATGAAGGAAAACGTGGACTTCTACCGCCGCACGCAGCTCTGAACAAAATTTTTTTTAAAACAACATCAAACCCAACCAGAATGACACCATCAAGTTACATACGCATCAACCCCGCCGACAGCGTGGTAGTGGCCCTTCGCCCCATGAAGGCTGGCGAAAGCATCGAAGTAGACGGCCTGAAGGCTGTGCTCAGCGAGGACGTGCCCGCCGGACATAAGATTCTGCTCGTCGACACACCCGCCGGCAAGGACATCCTGAAATATGGCTACCCGATAGGCCACGCCGCCATCGACCTGAAGGCGGGCCAGTGGGTGAACGAGAACAACCTGAAGACCAATCTTTCGGGCACGCTCTCCTACGAGTATCGGCCTGTGAACGAAGAACTTAGCATTCCGCAGGAGAACCTTACCTTCAAGGGCTACGTGAGAAGGAACGGCGAAGTGGGCATCAGAAACGAGGTGTGGATAGTGCCTACGGTGGGATGTGTCAACGGAGTGGCCGAGCGCATCATCGAGCTCATGAAGCAGGAACTGCCCGAAGAAGGCACAGAAGGCAGCGTGCTGAGCCGCAAGGCCCTGCATGCCTGGCACCACAACTACGGCTGCTCGCAGCTCTCGGACGACCACGAGAACACGCGCAAGATACTGCGCGACATCGTACTCCACCCCAATACGGGCGGTGTGCTGGTGCTCTCGCTGGGATGCGAAAACAACCAGCCCGAAGACTTCATGGCCATGCTGGGCGACTACGACCAGGAGCGCGTGCGCCTGCTCGTGACGCAGCGCGTAGTGGGCGACGAGGTGGAGGAAGGCCTTCGCCAGTTGCGCGAACTCTGCCGGAAGGCTGCCCAGGACAAACGCCAGGAGGTGCCTGTGGCAAAGCTCCGCGTGGGCTTGAAGTGCGGAGGCAGCGACGGTTTCTCGGGCATCACCGCCAACCCGCTCGTAGGCGAGTTCAGCGATTGGCTTGTGGCGCAAGGCGGAACCAGCATCCTCACCGAGGTGCCTGAGATGTTTGGTGCCGAAACCATCCTGATGAACCGCTGTAGGACGGAGGAGCTCTTCGGCCAGACCGTCACCCTCATCAACGACTTCAAGGAATACTTCCTCTCGCATGGTGAGCCCGTGGGCGAGAATCCTTCGCCAGGCAATAAGGCCGGAGGTATTTCGACGCTCGAGGACAAGGCCCTGGGATGCACGCAGAAGTGCGGACGTGCGCCCGTAGACGGCGTGCTGGCTTACGGAGACCGCCTGCAGAAGAACGGACTGAACCTGCTGTCGGCACCCGGCAACGACCTCGTGGCCGCCACAGCGCTGGCTTCGGCAGGATGCCAGATTGTGCTCTTCACAACGGGCCGCGGAACGCCCTTCGGCACCTTCGTGCCCACGATGAAGATTTCGACCAACAGCAACCTTTTCAAGAACAAGCCCAACTGGATTGACTTCAATGCCGGACAGCTCGTGGAGGGCAAGCCTATGAAAGACCTTCTGCGCGAATTCATCGACTACATACTGAAAGTGGCCAACGGAGAACCCGTGCAGAACGAGCGCAACGGCTACCGCGAAATCTCCATCTTCAAGAACGGAGTGACGCTGTAGTGTTAGGAGCAAGAGGCTAAGTGTTTAAAGTATAAGGTTTAAAGTTCAAAGTTCAAGGTTCAAAGTTCAAAGTTCAAGGTTCAAAGTTCAAGGTTCAAAGTTCAA
>CAMJRQ010000118.1 GCA_946408305.1 uncultured Prevotellaceae bacterium | reverse complement strand
CGCTGATTCAGGGATAGAGTCAGCGCTCTCCCCTACTCTTCCCCAAACAATTCCTCGGCAGGCCAGCCGTAGTCTTGATAACAGCGGGCGCCGAGGGAGTGACTCTTTACGTATTCCCGCAACTGCTCCTTCCGGACGGCCTCGCATACGTGGTGGTTGGAGTGCATGTTCTCATAGACATCGAAGTGCGACCCGAAGATGCGCTTTGCACTGGGCAGGAAGCCGGCGCCGTCGAGCGTCTGCTCGAAGTTGGTCACCCTGGGCCGGCCGTTCTCCTGCACGAGGGTCATGCAGCCCGAGTGGTTGCCGCCCGAGACGGTCTTGAGCGTGTCTCCGACCTGGTTGTACCATTCCACCCAGCAGTCGCACCACACGTGGGCCGTGTCAGCTTCGGTCTCCTCGGCAGCCACAATCATCAGCGTGGGGATGCAGAGCTCGCCCTGGACATACTGCGAACCGATTTCCCGCACCAGATACTCGCTCATGGCATCGCGCACGGCCTGCTCCTGCCGGGCGATGGCGATGTGGCGGATGCAGTCCTGCTTGTGCCCGTCGAAGTCGGCCATGAGCCATTCGCCGTTCACTTTTTCCATGCTCATGCGGTGCTCCTCGGTGTCGGCGTTCTCGTCGAAGGAGCCGTCCTCCCACTTCTGGCGCACCAGGATGGTGGCCTCGGCGTGCGTCTTGTCGGTCTGGCTGACACTCGTCACCTCGCAGTCGGCTATCGTCCCGCCATTGCCGGTGACGAAATAGTAGAGCCACTCGTGGTCCATGGCTTCGTGTTCGGGGAGGTGGTGGAACATCGTGTCGAGCACGACATAGAAGTCGGCCGTCAGGTAGTCCTTCGATTGCTCGAGCAGTTCGTGGTCGGGGATGTAGCGGCACAGCTCGGCAGCCCGCTCTTTCAGTTGTTCCTCCTTATTGCTGCAGGCGGCCACGAGCAGGGCCACGAGCAGGGAGGCATATTTCAGCGTGAGATTCTTTCTCATAACTTGTGGTTTTGAATAAGTTGGTTCGATTGTAGCCGGAAAACGGTGCTTTTACACGACCGTTACACCGTGGTGTAATTGTTTTACACCTGGGATGTAAAAGTTTTACGCCACGGTGTAACGACCGTGTAAAAGCGCTGCCCGGCACAACCTGCCGGGCAGCGTTTGCGGGAACGTCCTACTCCCACTCGATGGTTCCGGTGGGCTTCGGCGTCAGGTCGTAGAGCACGCGGTTCACGCCGGGCACCTCGGAGATGATGCGCTTGGTGATGTGGTGGAGCAGCGGGTAGGGAATCTCCTCGATGGTGGCGGTCATGGCGTCGCGCGTGTTGACGGCACGTATGATGACGGGCCAGTCCCAGCTGCGCTTGTCGTCCTTCACGCCCGTCGACTTATAGTCGGGCACGATGGTGAAATACTGCCACACCTTGCCCTCGAGTCCGTTCTTGGCAAACTCCTCGCGCAGGATGGCGTCGCTCTCGCGCAGGGCCTCCAGACGGTCGCGGGTGATGGCTCCGGTGCAGCGCACGCCCAGTCCGGGGCCGGGGAAGGGCTGGCGATAGACCATGTTGTCGGGCAGGCCGAGTTCCTTGCCCACCACGCGCACCTCGTCCTTGAAGAGCAGCTTGATGGGCTCGACGAGTTCGAACTGCATGTCCTCGGGCAGGCCGCCCACGTTGTGGTGCGACTTCACGGGACCCGACTCGACGATGTCGGGGTAGATGGTTCCCTGGGCCAGGAAGCTGATGCCCTCCAGCTTGCGTGCCTCCTCCTCGAAGACGCGGATGAACTCGGCACCGATAATCTTGCGCTTCTGCTCGGGGTCGGCCACTCCGGCCAGCTTGTCGAGGAAGCGGTCGGTGGCGTCGACGTAGACCAGATTGGCGCCCAGCTCGTCGCGGAAGACGCGCACCACCTGCTCGGGCTCGCCCTTGCGCAGTAGTCCGTGGTTCACGTGGACGGAAACGAGCTGACGGCCCACGGCCTTGATGAGCAGGGCGGCCACGACGGACGAGTCCACTCCGCCCGAGAGGGCCAGCAATACTTTCTTGTCGCCAATCTGAGCGCGGAGCTCGCTGATCTGTTCGTCGATGAATTTCTTGGCCAGGGCGGGAGTGGTGATGCGCTCCATGTCGGCCGGACGTACATTACCTGTTGCCATATTCGTTTCTTTGTGTTTAAGTGTGAATAATGTGTGTGCGAGAAAAAAAGGGAGCACCCACAGTGGATGCTCCCTTTCGGTTAGTTATTCGTTCGACCAGTCTTCCTGCGTCTTGCGCACGTAGCTCTTGTAGCGGAGCTGTGCCATGCGCTGTGCCTCGGCAAAGAGTTCCTCGGCCTCGTCGGGATAGGCTTTCTTGACGGAGAGGTAGCGCACCTCGCCCATGAGGAAATCGTGGAAGAGGTCCCACTGCGGCTCCTTCGAGTCGAGCGAGAAGGGGTTCTTGCCTTCCTCGATGAGGGCGGGATTGAAGCGCCAGAGGTGCCAGTAGCCACACTCGACGGCCTTCTTCTCCTCGGCCTGGCTCTTGCCCATGCCGCCCTTGGCCTTCAGACCGTGGTTGATGCAGGGTGCGTAGGCGATGATGACGGAGGGTCCGTGCCAAGCCTCGGCCTCGCGGATGGCCTTCAGCGTCTGGGCGTGGTCGGCGCCCATGGCAATCTGTGCCACATAGACGTAGCCGTAGGTGGTGGCTATCATGCCGAGGTCCTTCTTGCGGATGCGCTTGCCCTGAGCGGCAAACTGTGCGATGGCGCCGAGCGGGGTGGCCTTCGAGGCCTGGCCGCCGGTGTTGGAATATACCTCGGTGTCGAGCACCAGGATGTTCACGTCCTCGCCGGTGGCAATGACGTGGTCCAGACCGCCGTAGCCGATGTCGTAGGAAGCACCGTCGCCGCCGATGATCCACTGCGAGCGCTTGGCCAGATGGGCCTTGCCCTCGAGCAGCTGGCTCTCCAGAGCGCAGCCGCGGCACGGGCAGATGGGGCTGCCGGCAGCCTTGGCCTCCTTGGCCTCCTTGAGCTTCTGCGCAGCCACCTCGGCACCATAAATCTCGATGCCCTTGCCCTGCCAGAACTCGATGGCACCGTCGATGGGCAGGATGGCCTTCTCGAGTGCAGCCACGAATTCGTCGGTTGCCTGGCGGTTGGCGGCGGAGTCGTCGTAGGTGTCGAGCCACTTCTGCGTGGCCTCGCGCATCCAGTCGAAGGCCGTCGTCTTGACCAGCTCTTCAGCCTTCTCGCGCAGGATGCCGCGCATCTTCTTGTGTCCGAGCTGCATGCCGAGTCCGAACTCGCAGAAGTCCTCGAAGAGCGAGTTGTTGAAGCACGGGCCCTGTCCCTTCTCGTTCTTGGTGTAGGGCGTCGAGGGGATGGAGGCCGAGTAGATGCTGGAGCATCCGGTGGCGTTGGCAATCATCTGACGGTCGCCGAAGAGCTGCGAGATGAGCTTCACGTAGGGCGTCTCGCCGCAGCCCGAGCAGGCTCCCGAGAACTCGAAGAGCGGCTGAGCGAACTGCGAGTTCTTCACCGACTGGCGGATGTCTACGAGCTGCTGCTTCGAGGGCACCTTCACCAGCTTGTCCCAATCCTGGGCCATCTTCTTCATCTCGGGTGCGTCGGGGTTGAAGGGCACCATCTGGAGTGCCTTGCCCAGCTTGGGGTTGCCCGGGCAGATGTCAGCACAGTTGCCGCAGCCCAGACAGTCGAGCACCGAGGGCTCGATGACGAAGTGCATGCCCTTCATGGCAGCGGGGGCCTTCATCTCGATGCTGTCAATCTCGAAGTCCTTCAGCTCGTCGTCGGTCAGCACGAACGGACGGATGGCAGCGTGAGGACAGATGTAGGCGCACTGGTTGCACTGGATGCAGTTCTCCTTGTTCCACACGGGCACGAAGGCTTCCACGCCGCGCTTCTCGTAGGCGGCGGTGCCCACCTGCCAGGAGCCGTCGGCGGTGCCGAACTTGGCAAAGGTGCTCACGGGCAGCAGGTCGCCGGCCTGGGCGTTGATGGGGCGCACCACTTCCTTGACGAAGTCGGGAGCCGTGTCCTCCTGCGGAGCGTCGTCGGGCAGCTGTGCCCACTCGGCCTTCACGGCGAAGGGCTTGTACTCGTCGCCGCGGTCCACGGCAGCGTAGTTCTTGTCGACGATGTCCTGACCCTTCGAGCCGTAGCTCTTCACGATGAACTTCTTCATCTGCTCCACGGCGAGCTCCACGGGAATCACGCCGGTGATGCGGAAGAAGGCCGACTGGAGGATGGTGTTCGTGCGGTTGCCGAGCCCGATTTCCTGGGCTATCTTGGTGGCGTTGATGGTATAGACGGTGATGTTGTTCTGGGCGAAGTAGCGCTTCACCTTGTTGGGCATGAACTTCTCCAGCTCCTCGCCCTCGAAGATGGTGTTCAGGAGGAACGTGCCGTTCTTCTGCAGGCCGCGGGTGACGTCGTACATGTGGAGGTAGGCCTGCACGTGGCAAGCCACGAAGTTGGGCGTGGTCACCAGATAGGTGCTGCGGATGGGCGTGTCGCCGAAGCGCAGGTGCGAGCAGGTGAAGCCGCCCGACTTCTTCGAGTCGTACGAGAAGTAAGCCTGGCAGTACTTGTCGGTGTTGTCGCCGATAATCTTAACCGAGT
>CAMJRQ010000117.1 GCA_946408305.1 uncultured Prevotellaceae bacterium | reverse complement strand
TTCTCGCGCAGCACCTTCTCGGGCGCGTTGCCCGACTTGATGATGACCTGTCGCGTGGTGCCCGTGCGCTCCATGATTTCGTAGGCCTCGCGGAAGTAGGCGTAGCCCTTGTCGATGTTGATGAGAATCTTGTCCTTGCAGAGCAGCAGGGCCTCCTCGAGCGTGGGAATCTTGTGGCGCGTGAGCGAGGCGGCGTGCTGGGGCCGCAGGAAGAGCTTCTGGAGCTCGGCGTAGGTGTGGTCGCTGATGGGGCCCTTGCCGTTGGAGCAGCGGTTGAGCGTATGGTCGTGCATGACGACGAGCACGCCGTCGCTGGTGCGCTGCAGGTCGAGCTCAATCATGTCCACGCCCATGTCGATGCAGTTCTGGAAGGCCTGGAGCGAGTTCTCAGGTGCGCCGCGCCAGTCGCCGCGGTGGGCCACCACGGTGACGTATTTGGGGTTGTTCAGCATGTTGGCGCGAATCTTCTCGGCGCGTGTCTGGGCGAAAAGCTGGCCGCCCAAGAGGACGGCCAGCATAATGAAGAGGTACTTTCTCATAGAGTGAGCGTTATAGCTTAATCATTTAAGCAATTCTCAGCCGCGACGCTCCAGATAGGGGAGCGTGTAGGGACGGCGATAGTCGTAGTAGTAGAGACGGTGCGCGAAGGCTTCCTTGTCGTCGCCGAAGGAGAGCGTGGCGGGGTTCCACTTCACGGGGCGCTTCAGCTCGCGGGCGATGTTGGTGATGCAGCAGAGCGTGTTGGTGCTGCAGCCATACTCGACGGGAGCGTTGGGGTCCTTGTGCTCGCGGATGCCGTCGATGAAGTGCTGCATGTGGGGCGAGCTCACCTCATACTGTCCGGCGGCAATCTCTTCCTGCTGCTTCTTGAGGAGCTTCTTGTCGGAGCACTCGATATATCCGCGTGCCACCTTGAGCCATCCCTTGTCGCCGATGAACTTGATGCCCTGGCCCTTGTGCTCCTCGGTGTAGGGGCGCTCCTGCATGATGATGCCGTTGGCATACTTCATCGTGAGCCACTCGGCGCCGTTGTATCCCTTGGGGATGAATTCCACGGGGCCCAGTCCGTCCATGCCGATGGCAGCCTGTGCGATGTCGTACATGTGGGCTCCCCAGTCGGCGGGATATCCGTTGCCCGTCTCCTCATACCAGCGCCATGCACCCCAGAGCTTCTCGTTCTGGTCGGGGTCGAGGGTGACGACGGGGCAGATGTCGGGATGGTAGTGAATCTTGGGATTGTTGAGCGGGCCCAGCCACAGGTTGAAGTTCAGGTTCTGGGGCACGGGCATCTCGGGCAGGTCGAAGGGCTTTGGGGGGTCGCCCACGCGGCACCAAATCTCCTTGATGTCGCCCAGGGCGCCGTTGCGCACCAGTGCGATGGCCGTCTGGAACTCCTGGCTGCTGCGCTGCTGGCTGCCCATCTGCAGGATGCGTCCGTTGGCGCGCACGGCACGCTGAACGGCCAGACCCTCGGTGATGGTGTAGGCCAGCGGCTTCTGCAGGTAGACGTCCTTGCCGGCCTGGAGTGCGTGGATGGCCACGAGGGCATGCCAGTGGTCGGGCGTGGCAATCGACACGGCGTCGATGTCCTTGCGCTCCAGCAGACGCTCATACTCTTCATACAAGTCGCAGCGCTGACCCATGTTCTTCTCCTGCTGCCACTTCGTCACGTAGCGGCGGAAGCGCTCGCGCTTGATGCTGTCCACGTCGCAGCCAGCCACCACCTGCACGCCCGGGCAACCCGTGAAGCTGCGGAAGTCGCTGCAGCCTTGCTGGCCGAGGCCGATGAAACCCATTACCACGCGGTCGCTCGGGGCGATGCGCACGCCGTCAACCGTGAAGCTGGGCAGAATCATGAAACCGGCAATGCCTGTGGCAGCCGTCGTCAGGAAGTCGCGCCGCGACATTCCCGTCTGTCCGTTAGTAGGACTCTTCGATACTTTTTTTGCCATTGTTTTTAATGTTTAGTTAGTTTGTTTATTTGGCGAAGAAACGACCCACGAAGGGCAGGTTCTTCAGGGGTAAGTCGTAGTGGATGATGTGGGCCGTGAAGGCCAGGATGAGCACCGAGTTGGCAGCCAGGTGGGCCCACATGGGCCACTCGGCGGGCAGGTGCTCCATAATCAGAAAGAGGACCAGTGCCAGAAGCACGTAGACGGCCATGCTGCGCAGCGGATAGCGGATGGGATATTTCCGCTGGCCCACGACGTAGCTCAGCACCATGGCCGTGGCATAGCCGGCAAAGCCGCCCCAGGCGCAGGCCATGTAGCCGCAGCGCGGGATGAAGACGAGGTTCACGGCCACCAGCACCGCGCAGCCGGCCAGCGAGAACCAGGCGCCGTAGATGGTCTTGTCGATGAGCTTGTACCAGAAGGAGAGGTTGAAATAGACACCCATCATAATCTCGGCCGCCATGACGATGGGCACCACGCGCAGTCCCTCGCGATAGCCCTCGCCCAGGATGTATTGCAGCACCGGCATGAAGCCCACCACGCAGAGGAAGGCCAGCAGCGTGAAGATGAGGAAATACTTCATGGCCGAGGCATAGTATTCCTTCTTGTCGCCGTCACGGCTCTTGGCAAAGACAATGGGCTCGTAGGCGTAGCGGAAGGCTTGGGTGATGAGGGCCATAATCATGGCTATCTTCACGCAGGCACCGTAGATGCCCAGCTGCACCTCGGCCTGGCTCTCGTCGGGATAGACCAGCGGGAAGATTATCTTGTCGGCCACCTGGTTCAGGATGCCGGCAATGCCCAGCACCAGTATGGGCCACGAATAGCCCAGCATGCGGCGCAACAGGCTGGCGTCGAAGTGCCAGCGGACCTGGAACAGCTGCGGGATGAAGAGCAGGCTCACCACCCCGGTGCAGAGCAGGTTGATGAAGAAGACGTAGAAGACCGACGTCTTGCCCAGCACGACGAAATAGAAGACGTTGAGCCCAATGTTCAGCACGATGAAGAGGAGCTTCAGCGTGGCAAACCGGATGGGCCGCTTCTGATAGCGCAGATAGCTGAAGGGAAGGGCCTGCAGGGCATCCATGGCCACCACCACGGCCATCATCTCGAGGTACTCGGGATGTGCCTCGTAGCCCAGGGTCGAGCTGATGGGCCCGATGAAGGCAAAGATGAGCACGAGGAAGAGCGCCGTCAGGCTCCCCACCATGCCCATGGCCGTGGAGAAGACGGTGTCGGGCTGCTCGCGCTCGTCGTTGGCAAAGCGGAAAAGGGTGGTCTCCATGCCGAAGGTCAGAATGACGAGTATCAGAGCCGTGTAGGCATAGACGTTGGTGCTCACACCATAGTCGCCCGACTCGCGCGGCATGTAGTGCGTATAGAGCGGCACGAGCAGATAGTTGAGGAAGCGCCCCACGATGCTCGAAAGCCCATAGATGGCTGTGTCCTTGGCCAGAGATTTCAGGTTTGCCATACGCTATCCGAAGAATATGTAGGCCACCACCATGGCGGCGATTACTCCACAAATATCCGTGAGCAGTCCGGCCGAAACGGCGTGGCGTGTGTGACGCACGCCGACGGAACCGAAGTACACGGCCAGGATGTAGAACGTCGTGTCGGTGGCTCCCTGGAAGATGCA
Source organism: uncultured Prevotellaceae bacterium (assembly GCA_946408305.1). Next base: position 1,062 of record CAMJRQ010000117.1, on the reverse strand, counting down.
CGAGAGGCGTCCCACGAACGAGTCGGCCCCGTAGGTCTGCATGGCGTCCACCATCATGCCGCGCGCTCCGCTGCCGCTCAGGGGCTTCATTATGGCAGTGGGCAGGGCGGCCACGTAGTCGGCATTGCCGCCACACCATGTCACCACGCGTCCCAATCCGTCGATGATGAAGCTCATGGCTCCGCTGGCGCGGAAGACGCCGATGGCCACCAGTATGGCCACCAGATAGGGGATGATGCGCACGGCCGTTTCGAATCCGCCCTTGGCACCGTCGATGAAGGCCTCGTAGACGTTAATCTTGCGCCGCACGCCGCTCAGAATGAAGGCCATGATGATGCCGAAGAGGATGACGTTGGCCACCACGGTGCTCCAGGTGTTCATCGTCTCGCGGTCCACCTGAGTGCCCACCCAGATGACGCCGCTCACCAGCAGGCACATGCCCAGCACCGTGCCCACGATGGCGCGGTTCAGCAGATTGATGCGCTGATAGAGGCTGGTGATGATGATGCCCGAGAGGGTGGCGATGGTGGTGGCGATGAGGATGGGGATGAAGACGTCGGTGGGCTGTGCGGCTCCCATCTGGGCGCGGTAGACGAGCACGCTCACCGGAATCAGTGTCAGTCCGCTGGTGTTCAGTACCAGGAACATAATCATGGCGTTGGTGGCCGTGTCCTTCTTCTGGTTCAGTTCCTGCATGCCCTCCATGGCTTTCAGTCCCAAGGGGGTGGCGGCGTTGTCGAGGCCCAGCATGTTGGCGCTGAAGTTCATGAAGATGTGCCCGAAGACGGGGTGCCCGGCCGGAATCTCGGGGAAGAGGCGCACCATCAGCGGCGAGAGCCATCGCGAGAGACGGTCCACCACGCCGCCGCGCTCGCCAATCTTCATGATGCCCATCCAGAGGCTCAGCACGCCCGTCAGTCCGATGGATATCTCGAAGGCCGTCTTGGCCGTTTCGAAGGTGCTGCCCATGATGGCGGGGAAGACCTCGGTATTGCCCATGGCCAGCTGGATGGTGGCAATGAGAAATGCGATGGCGAAGAATGCAATCCAGATGTAGTTCAG
>CAMJRQ010000116.1 GCA_946408305.1 uncultured Prevotellaceae bacterium | reverse complement strand
TTGATTTTTCTTTTCTTTAATATCATTTGATGATTCGACTAAATTGGAATTTATCTTATTACAATACACAACATTATGGCATAAGAATATTGTTCAAACTATTAATCAAGGAAATTTTAAGAAATGAATTGTCTTGAGATGTCGCAACTTCCGTCCTACCACCCCGTCTCGTCCCATCCGGCGGCCTGGTACCACTGCATCTGGCGGAGCGCCTCGTTCCAGCCCACCTGGTCGGAGGGGGTGGGCAGAAACATGGCCACGGCGCCGTAGTGTTCGGGGTCGTAGATGGTGGAATGGAAACACTGGAGGGCATACCAGCTGCTCGTGGGCGGGCGGCAGGGCACGGCCTCGTCGAAGGCCTCGGCCCAGAGGGCGTAGTCCTCGGCAGGGAGCAGGTGGTACATGGCCGAGTTCATGTCGTAGCAGTAGGTGAAGCGGTCGTAGTTGGTGCTGTACTGCTGAATGCCGTCGGTCGAGACCGTGGCGCGGCCGGCAAAGACGTTGGGCAGGAAGCGGCGCGTGGCCTCGGCAAGGGGTTCCAGACGGTCGGTGCGAATGGCCGAGATAACCACCTCGTTGCCCCAGCCGGGGGTGGGATAGATGTCGTGATAGGTCTGAGCCACACCCACGGCATCGCCCTGACAGAGATGGGGCATTATCTCGGCATAGGGTGCTCCCGGGCCGGGAATCTCGGCCGGCGAGCCCACAATCCAGTCGGTCACCTGGCGCAACTCGTAGGCCGTCTCGACCGACTGCATGAAGCAGGCATCGAAGAAGAGGAAATCGGTGTGGGGCAGCTGCTCGAGCACCCAGCGCAGACCGGTGATGTTCATCTCGTCGCCCGTGTTCGAGGTGGTGTTGCGGCCGTTGTCGACGCCCAGCGTGCGGCGCTGGCGCGACATCCATCCGCTAGCGTGCGACCAGAAGACCATCGCATAGTGGCGGGCGGGATAGGCGTCGATGATGCGGCGCAGGTTCTGCAGCGCCACGAGCGAGTCGGTGCTCAGATGGTCCTCGGGGAAGGTGTATATCGTCTGTAGGCCATCCTTTGCCGTGAGGTGGCTGATGGTGGGCATCCCGACATCATCGCCCCGCTTGGCTCCGTCCTTGTAGATGATGAAGTTCACGCTGTCGGGAATCTGCTCCCGGGCAGCCACCATCTCGTCGATGTCGCCCTGGACATAGAGCGAGAGCGAGTTTTCGGCCATCATGTAGACGATGACCGTGCGGGCCGCCACCGGGGGCTCAGGCGCGGGCTCAGGATGGTCGTGGTGACAGGCCGAGAGCAGGAGCGCACCGAGGGATATAATATATATAAGGTAGGTTCTGAGATGCTTCATGAATGCAAAATTACGAAAAAATCTTCAACGGGCGCTCATTCCGGGCAATAAAAAAGGGCTTTGCAGCGTTTTTAAGGTAACATGCAATGGATTAACCGAATGCGGCAGGTGAAAATCCTGCTGGTGGTGACGGCTGTGCTGCTGAGCGTGGCCTCGCTGGTGGTGTCGAATTTCCTGGTGCGCGACCTGAAGAAGGAAGAGCAGCACAAGATGGAGATTTGGGCCCAGGCGCTGCGCTCGCTGAACAACGCCGACGAGAACACCGACCTCTCGCTCGTCCTGGAGGTACTGAACAGCAACAACACCATCCCGGTGGTGGTGCGCGACAGCGAGGGCAACGTGCGCGACTGCCGCAACATCGTGCCCCGCGGCTCGAGCGAGGCCGACTCGCTGCGCATACTGCGCAAGCGGGCTACAGCACTGGGCAGTTCCGACCGCAACATACGCATCTACCTCTCCGCCACCGACTTCATGGAAATCTGCTACGACGACAGCCTGCTGCTGCGCCGCCTGGCCTGGTGGCCCTACGTGCAGCTGGGCGTGGTGCTCATCTTCGTGGTGGTGGCCATCTTTGCCCTGCTCTCGAGCAAGAAAGCCGAGCAGAACAAGGTGTGGGTGGGACTGAGCAAGGAGACGGCCCACCAGCTGGGAACACCCATCAGCAGCCTGATGGCCTGGCAGGAAGTGCTGCGCGAGACCTACCCCGACGACCCGCTACTGCCCGAGATGGGAAAGGACGTGAAGCGGCTCCAGCGCATAGCCGAGCGCTTCTCCAAGATAGGCTCGCAGCCCGAGACGAAACCCGAGAACCTGAACGAAGTGGTCGAACAGGTGGTGCAATACATCAACCGCCGCACCAGCAACCGCGTGGAGATGCAGTGCATACTGCCCCAGCAACCCCTCGTGGCACAGGTGTGCGCACCGCTCTTCGAGTGGGTCATCGAAAACCTGTGCAAGAACGCCATCGACGCCATGGACGGCAAGGGGCGCATCACCATCCAGGCCACCGAGGAGACGAGCCTCTTCGTCATCGAAGTCTCCGACACGGGCAAGGGCATACCGAAGAACAAGTTCAGCACCGTCTTCATGCCCGGCTTCACCACCAAGGCCCGCGGATGGGGGCTCGGACTCTCGCTGGCCAAACGCATCGTGGAGGAGTATCACCACGGCCACATTTTCGTGAAAAATTCCGAATTGGGCAAGGGCACAACCTTCCGAATTGAGCTCAAGAAGCACTAAAAGTGAATTTTTCTGGCTCAAATATGCCGTTTGTATTTCTTTTTTTTGTAATTTTGCAGCCCGATGGGAACACTTGACAGCTATAAAGTCGCCCTGCGCGACATGACATCCGATACTGTGTCGTATCAGTGGCACGTCGGCGACGACTTCTTCTCCGCTGTCGAGGGGCCAGAGATCCGGCAGGGATCGCTTGATGTCGCATTACGGGTGAAACAGACATCGGGAGCCTACGAACTGGAGTTCCGGTTCGAGGGCACGGTGAAAGTGGCGTGCGACCGCTGCCTGGAGCCGATGGACCAGCCCATCGATGCCCGGCGGACGCTCCGTGTGCGCCTCGGCAGTGAATTTGCCGACGACGGCGAGATGATAACCGTGCCCGAAGAGGACGGGATGCTCAACGTCGCATGGAACCTCTACGAACTCATTGCGCTGGAGATTCCCATGCGCCACGTTCATCCCGAAGACACGTGCAGCGCCGCCCTCCCCCACCCCGGGGAGACCGACGAGACGCCCTCCGAGCCGCAGACAGACCCCAGATGGGACGCACTGAAGAAACTGATAAAATAACAAATAAACGTTTAAGAAACAATGGCACATCCAAAAAGAAGACAGTCCAAGACACGGACCCTGAAGAGAAGAACGCACGACAAGGCCAAGGCACCCGCACTGGCAGTATGTCCCAACTGTGGTGAGTTCCACATCTACCACACCGTATGCCCGGCATGCGGCTACTACCGTGGAAAGCTTGCCATCGAGCAGGAAGCATAGTATTTCTCTATCATACAACGTAGCCGCATGAGGTTTCACCAACCTTCTGCGGCTTTGTGTTTAATTTGAAAACATGGAAAGAATAAATGCCGTAATCACCGGCGTCGGAGGCTACGTGCCCGACTATATCCTGGACAACGAGGAGATGTCGCGCATCGTAGACACCAGCGACGAATGGATTATGGAACGCATCGGCGTGAAAACACGCCATATCCTCAAGCCGGAACAAGGCAGCGGCACGTCGTACCTGATGATTCGCGCCGTGAACCAGCTGCTGCAGAAGACCGGGGCCGACCCGCTCAGCGTCGAGGCCCTCATCTGCGCCACCACCACGCCCGACTATCACTTTCCCTCCACCGCCTCGCTCATCATCGGCCAGACGGGACTGACCAACGCCTTCGGCTTCGACATGGAGGCTGCCTGCTCGGGCTTCCTCTATGCCATGGAGATGGGAGCCAACCTCATCCGCTCGGGCCGATACAGCCGCATCATCGTATGCGGCGGCGACCACATGTCCAGCATGACCAACTACGAGGACCGCAACACCTGCCCCATCTTTGGCGACGGAGCAGCCTGCGTGATGATGGAAGCCACCCGCGACGAGGTGGGACTCATGGACAGCTACCTACGGGTGGACGGCCAGGGATACGAGAACCTGCACATGGCAGCCGGCGGCTCGGCCTGCATGCCCAGCCACGAAACGGTCGACGCCCGCCAGCACTACGTCTATCAGGAGGGGCGCGCCGTCTTCAAGCACGCCGTCACGAAGATGGCCGACGCCGTGCAGACCATCGCCGAGCGCAACAACCTGCGGGCCGAGGACGTGGCATGGCTCATCCCCCATCAGGCCAACGTGCGCATAGAGAGTGCCGTGGCCCGGCGACTGGGCCTCGACGAGAAACACGTGATGATAAACATCGACCACATGGCCAACACCTCGGGCGGCACGCTGCCACTCTGCCTTTGGGAGTACGAGCCCCAGCTCCGGCGCGGCGACAAGCTCATCTTCACCGCCTTCGGAGCCGGCTTCACCTGGGGTGCCAGCTACATGATCTGGGGCTACGACGGAGCTCCCGAGGCCGCCAAGAGCCCGGCCCAGTTCTACAAGGAAGGACTCATGACGCGCCAGGAATGGTACGCCCTGCGCAAACAAGGATAAGCAAGGAAATGGCACACAAGGCAGGCTTCGTAAACATCGTGGGCAACCCGAACGTGGGCAAGTCCACCCTGATGAACCTCCTCGTCGGGGAGCGCATCTCCATTGCCACCTTCAAGGCACAGACCACGCGCCACCGCATCATGGGCATCC
>CAMJRQ010000115.1 GCA_946408305.1 uncultured Prevotellaceae bacterium | reverse complement strand
GCACGAGGACCGGCTGAGCGCGCGGACCAACTATTTTCCACAGGTGAACGCCATGGGCGGAGCCTTCGTGGGAGCCAAAGACTTGATGCGCAGCGACATGGAATTCACGATGCCAGGCATGGGCACGATGCCCGTCCCCATCTCGATGATAAAGAAAGGAGTCCTCACCACGCTCACAGCCCTGCAGCCTCTCTATGCCGGCGGCCAGATTCTGAACGGCAACCGACTTGCGGCGCTCCAAGAGGAAGTGCGCACGTTGCAGTACGAGCTGACGCGCAAGGACGTCATCCTCAACGTCGAGACCTACTTCTGGCAGCTCGCCGGCCTGCGCAGCAACATTCAGACGCTCGACGCCGCCGAAACGCAGCTCGCAGAAGTTCACCGCCAGACCGAGCAGTTCCTCTCGGCCGGGCTCATCAATCGCAACGACCTCCTGCGTGTCGAGCTCAAGCAGCGCGAGGTGCAGAGCCAACGCCTCACACTCGAGAACGGTATCGAAATCCTTCGCCTCCTGCTCTCACAGCTCTGCGGAGCCCAGCCCGAGACATTCGACACAGCCCCCTCACCGCTCCCCCAGCCTACCGACCCCGGTAGCCACTTCGTCAGCCCCGACCAAGCACTCGCCCTGCGAGAAGAAGTCATGCTCACAGAGCAAGACCATCGTGCCCACCGCCTGCAGGAGAAAATCGAACTGGGCAAGCGGCTTCCCACACTTTCGGTAGGCGCCAGTGCTATATATTATAATGTAATGGAGAAGAACCAAGGCAACCTCGTGGGGCTTGCCACGCTCTCGGTGCCTATCAGCGACTGGTGGGGAGGCAGTCACGCCCTGCGCCGCGCGCGCCAGTCCACACGCCAGAGCCTCATCACCATGCAAGACACGCGCCAGAAACTTCAGATAGACCTCCTCGCCTCGTGGAACAACCTGCGAGAAGCCTACACCCAGACCCTTCTGGCCGACGAGAGCGCCCGGCAGGCCGCAGAGAACCTGCGCCTGAGCCGCAACCAATACGAAGCCGGCACACTCCCGCTCACCGACCTTCTCGATGCGGTCACGCTCCACACGCAGAGCCACAGCCAACTCGCCCGCGCCCAAGCCGACTATCAGATACGCTTGGCCGAGTACCGGCGGCGGACGGGAAACCCCTGATTCCGAAACCCTCTAAAAACCCTTAACCCTTTCGGACGAAACCTTTCGCACAGCCCGCAGGTACGCTCTTGCTGGAGAGGCAAAGCCGATGAATATTAGGATTATAAAACTTTAAACTTTTGAACCTTTGAAAAAGACACTCATTCTGGCAGCCTTGGTGGGCATCCTGGCTGGATGCAAGGGCCAAGAGACACCGGATTATACCGGCTACGTGAACCCCAACCTGGGAACCATCCACAGCCGATGGTTCTTCTACACTCCGGCGGCTGTGCCTTTTGGCATGGCCAAGCTGGGCCCCTCGACCAACGGAACTTATGGCAACCAGCAGGGCTGGGAAGCCGTGGGTTACGAGGACGGACACACGTCGATTGACGGATTCCCCTGCCTTCACGAGTTTCAGATAGGCGGCATCGCGCTGATGCCCGTCACGGGCGATGTGAAGACGGAGCCCGGACGGATGGAGACGCCCGAAGAGGGCTTCCGCTCGCGACTCGACAAGGCGAGCGAGACGGCACGTCCGGGCTACTATTCGGTGGTGCTGACAGACTACGGTGTGAAGACCGAACTGACGGCCACCAGCCGCGTAGGTTTCCAACGCTACACGTTTCCGGCCTCCGAATCGTCGCACATCCTCTTCAACATCGGCAACCGACAAGGCGAAAGCGGCGCAGTGCGCGATGCCTACATCCGGCAGGAAGGACGAGTAGTGGAAGGTTTCGTGGTGACGGAGCCTGAATACGTCAAGAAGTACCAACAGGGAGCCTCGGTGGCAATGTATTTCCATGCCGTGGCCGACAAGGAACCCCTCTCGGCATCCGTGGGTCTCCAGGGCGGAACGCTTGCCGAAGGAAACGAGGTGAAAGGTGCCGGTGCGCTGCTTTGCCTGAACTACCGGACGAAGCAAGACGAGACAATCACCGTGAAGGTGGGCCTTTCCTACACCTCGATAGAGAACGCCCGGGCCAATCTGGAAGCCGAGGCCAAGAATCTCTCGTTCGACAAAGCTGCACGGAAGGCCGCCTCGGAATGGAAAGAGGCGCTGGCACGGATACGCGTCGAAGGCGGAAGGGAGGAGAGCCGCACAAAGTTCTATACCGGACTCTATCACGCCTTGCTGGGCCGCGGACTGGCCAGCGACGCAAACGGTGCCTATCCACGCAACGACGGCTCGGTGGGGCAGATTCCGACCGACGCCAAGGGGCGCCCTCTCCACAACCACTACAACACCGACGCCGTCTGGGGCGCCTACTGGAACCTGACACAGCTCTGGGCATTGGCCTACCCCGAATACTACAACGATTTCGTCAGCAGCCAGTTGCTCGTCTATCGCGACGCGGGTTGGCTGGGCGACGGGATAGCCGCCAGCAAGTATGTCTCGGGCGTAGGCACCAACATGGTCAGCATCGCCCTGGCCGGAGCCTATCTCAACGGCATCCGCAACTACGACGTTGAGACGGCCTACGAGGCCGCGCTGAAAAACGAGTTGGGATGGGAAGGCCGCATCGAGGGGGCTGGGAAGATGGACACGAAACAGTTCGTCGAGCGAGGCTATGTCCCCTACAACGACAGCATCTTCTTCGGCACTCACCCCGGAGGCTCGTCCTTCTCGGCCTCCCACACGTTGGAGTACAGTTTCAGTGCAAACGCTGTGGCTCAGTGGGCCAAAGCCCTCGGACGCGAGGACGACTACAGGCGGCTCACGAAACTCTCCGACGGCTGGGAAAAGCTCTTTGACGACAGTCTGAAACTCATCCGTCCCAGGCTGACCAACGGAGCCTTCATCGACCACTTCAATCCGCTCGAATCGTGGCGGGGATTCCAGGAGGGCAACGCCGTGCAGTACACCTTCTTCGTGCCTCACCAGCCCGAACGTCTCATCGAGCGCATCGGACGCGACGAGTTCAATGACCGCCTCGACTCCATCTTCACCGTGGCACAGAAGCTCGTCTTTGGCGGGGGCAAGGTGGTCAACGCCTTCTCGGGTCTGCAGAGTCCCTACAACCACGGGAACCAGCCCAGCCTGCACATCTCCTGGCTGTTCAATTTCTCGGGCCGACCCTGGCTCACACAGAAGTGGACCCGCCTCATCTGCGACGAGTTCTATGGCACCACGGCCGAGCACGGCTACGGCTACGGCCAGGACGAAGATCAGGGCCAGCTGGGTGCCTGGTACGTGATGGCAGCCATGGGGCTCTTCGACGTGAAGGGAGGTGCCGAGCTGGAGCCCACCTTCCAACTGGGAAGCCCCCAGTTTGACCGCATCGAGATACGTCTAAGCCCCATGAACGCCTCGGGCAAGACGTTCGTCATCGAGACCGCCGACAACGACTCGACGGCCCTCTACATCCAGTCGGCCCAGCTCAACGGACAACACCTCAGACAACCCTGGATTAAACGCGAAGACGTCTTCCGGGGCGGCACACTCCGACTCCAGATGGGGCATCATCCCTGCGAAACACTCTACGACGATGAAGAACAATAGACCCCTTCTCACAGCCCTGCCCGTGCTTTTCGGGTTCTTCGTCATGGGCTTCTGCGACATCGTTGGCATCTCGTCCGACTATGTTCAGCGCTCCTTCCACTGGTCGCCCGCCATGACCGGGCTGGTGCCCTCGATGGTCTTCATCTGGTTTCTCTTCCTGGGCATCCCGGTCGGGAACCGGATGAACCGCTGGGGCCGCAAGAACACCGTTCTCGTCAGCCTGGGCGTCACGCTTGTGGGCATGTTCCTGCCGCTACTCCACTACAGCAGCCTCACGGTCATGCTGGCTTTCGTCCTGCTTGGCATCGGCAATGCCATCCTGCAGGTCTCGCTCAATCCGCTGCTGAGCAATGTGGTCAGCAACGAGCGGCTGCTCGCCAGTAGCCTCACGGCTGGCCAGCTCATCAAAGCCCTCTCGTCGCTCGCCGGTCCTGAGATAGTGCTCTTCACTGTAGGAATGTTTGGCGAGGAGAAGTGGCACTACTGCTTCCCTCTGCTCGGGCTCGTCACGCTGCTTTCGGCCCTCTGGCTTGTGCTGACTCCCATCCCTCGGGAAGAGAGCGCAGCACGTGGTAGTGAGCTTTCGATGAGCGACACGCTCGGACTGCTCCGCGACCCCACCATCCGCCTCCTCTTCCTGGGCATCTTCTTCGTGGTGGGTGTAGACATCGCCACCAACTACATCAGTTCCAAGCTGATGGCCGAGCGCTTCGGCTGGACGCTGGAGCAAGTGAAGTTCGCGCCGCAAACCTACTTCGCAGGCCGCACGCTGGGCTCGTTCCTCGGCATGTTCCTGCTGGCACGCATCTCTGCCACACGCTATTTCCGTTGGAGCATCGTACTGGCCTTCCTGGCGCTGCTGGCACTCCTGTTCGTGCCCCACGGCCCGGCAGCCCTCGCCTGCATCGCGCTCGTTGGGCTGGGCATTTCGTCGGTCTTCTCCATTATCTATTCCATGGCCCTGCAGGCCTGCAGCGACAAGGCCAACCAGATTTCTGGTCTGATGATAACGGCCATTGCCGGAGGCGCCGTCG
>CAMJRQ010000114.1 GCA_946408305.1 uncultured Prevotellaceae bacterium | reverse complement strand
CTTTCATCGGTGGTTATATCTTTATCGTGAAGTGTAGTCTCGTCATCAGCCGCACCACCTGCACCACAATCAGAGCAAAGCCCAGCGAGAGCAGCAACCCCGGGAGCCCGTGATACCAGCTCCAGGGCAGATGGAAACCCAGCCAGCCGCGCAGCGGATACCAGGCGTAGGGCAACAGATAGCACGTCAGCGTGGCCGTCCCGGCAGGAGCTATCAGCCAGAACCAGCCGGCGCGGCCTCGTTCGTCGGCCAGCCAATAGAACAGCGCCACCAGCGGGAAGAAAAGGGCCAGGCAGAAGAAGGCCCAGGTGGGCGTGGCCTGAATCTTGGAGATAATCCAGAAGTGGTGGCTCAGGAGGGCCAAAGCAAGCATCAGCAGACCCAGGAGGAGGAACCTTGCGAGGCCCTTTCGGGTGAGAGGAGCCACTCTCCCGGCGGCGGCCTGAGGCAGGCAGGCTGTGGCCATCATGCCCGAGAGGCCCAGCAGATGATGGGTCCATCCGCCCGGAACCATGGGCAGCAGGACGATGTGGCTGAACCATTCGCGAGGGATGAGGCGGCTGTGGCTCAAAAGGCAGAGCGCAAGGCCCGCCAGCCACATCAGGACGACGCCCACACGAGAACGTCGCCCCAGCAGATAGGCCACGGAGCAGACCAGATAAGTCCACCCTATCAGCCCCAGTATGCCCCACCAGCCGAAGCGGAAAGGCGACCCGTGGACATCGGCCCATACCACCATGCCCGCCAGCAGAAGAGTGCCTGCGCCCTGCAGGGCACCTCGCAGCCAGCTACTCCAGCGCCGTGGTAAATCGGCCCAGACCAGGAAGAAGCCCGCCACCATCAGCCACGAGAACCACCGGTGGGGGATGTCGCCGGCGCCGCGCTCCAGGTTCATCGTGAAGAGGCCCATGACGAGCAGGGCAAACGTGCGGCTCAGAATATGCCCGAGCACGCCGAACTCAGACTCGCCGCGCGCCAGCCGGCTGTCGATGGAGAGCGGCACCGACATGCCCACGCAGAACAAGAAGGCCGGGAAGACCGTGTCGGCCAGACCCAGCATGTCCTCGTCGTGAGCGGCGTGGAACATCCAATGGGGCACTCCTTCGAGCCCGGGAATGTCGTTCACGAAAAGCATCAGCGTCATGGTGAGCGCACGCATCACATCGATGCTCGCCAACCGCCGGTTGATGGGGGCATGTATTTCGGTTCCAGCCATACTTGTTTGTGCTTTGCCCTGCAAAGTTACGAATCTGGGGACGAAATACAAGGAAAAGTAATGATTTTTCTTTCGGGAGAGGATAATATGGGCGGCCGGGCCGCAAAAACAGCATTTCTCTCCTCAAAGCGCGCGCGATTCAGAAATTATGTGTAACTTAGCAGTCGTAAAGGAGAGATTGTAAACCGTAAATAACTAAATTGCAAATGAAAAAGATTCTTTTTATCCTGTTGGCTGCCGTGGCAATGACAACCGTTGCCGGGCAAGCCGCCGCCCAGCAGAACGCGCTGCGCGGGAAGAAGGTGCTCTTCGTCTATGGCGGATGGCGCGGTCATCAACCCCAGGAGTGCATGCAGATTCTCAAGCCCTGGCTGGAGAGTGAGGGAGCCATCGTCGACCTGCGCAACACTCTGGATGTCTATGCCGACAAGCAGGTGATGGAAGGCGTCGACGTGGTGATACAGACGTGGACGATGGGCGAACTGACCGGCGAGCAGGAGCGTGGCCTCACCCAGGCCGTTCGCAACGGCGTGGGCCTCGCAGGCTGGCACGGCGGACTGGGCGACGCTTTCCGCCAGAACACCGACTACCAGTTTATGGTGGGCGGACAGTGGGTGGCCCATCCCGGAGGCCGCGTGGAGTACGACGTGGAGATTGCCGACCGCCGCGACCCCGTGATGAAGGGTCTGAAGCGCTTCCACATGAACTCGGAGCAGTATTACATGCACGTAGACCCGAGCGTGAAGGTGCTGGCCACCACCACGTTCCATGCCACCAAGGGTGAGCCGTGGATTGAGGGCGTCAAGATGCCCGTCGTGTGGAAAAAGCAGTATGGGAAGGGGCGCGTGTTCTATTCCTCGCTCTGCCACGATGCACAGGACTTTCAGGTGCCCGAGGCACTGGAAATCATGAAGCGCGGAATTGTCTGGGCTGCCCAGTCGCGCGAAAGTGCCAAATAATCATCCGCGCACCAGGCTCCCGAGCCGTCCGTTCAGAAAGCCTTAAGGGTTGTCAGACGATGTGTGTGCCGCCCCGGCCGTCCAAGTGGTCGGCGCGGGTGATGACAACTTCGCTCACGCCTTTGCCAATGGCGGCAAAGGCGTTTTCCAGTTTCGGAATCATGCCGCCCGAGATGACGCCTTCGGCCTTCAGACGGTCGAAGGACGAATGGTCTATGCGCGGGATGACGCTCTCTTCGTCGTCGGCATTGAACAGCACGCCGCGCTTCTCGAAGCAGAAAGTGAGGTGCACGCTCATGTGGGGCACCAGCGAGCAGGCCACGGCCTGGGCGATGGAGTCGGCATTGGTGTTGAGCATGTGGCCCTCTCCGTCGTGCGTGAGAGGAGCCACCACGGGCACTATGTCCTGCTCGATGAGGCGGGCGAGCAGTTCGCCGTCGGCACGGTCCACGTCGCCCACCCATCCATAGTCCACCTCGCCCACGGGGCGGCGGTGGCTGCGTATGAGATCCATGTCGGCTCCGGTGAGCCCCAGGGCACGCAGTCCCTTTGCCTGCAGCCCGGCCACGATGCGCTTGTTCACCAGTCCGCCATAGACCATCGTGACAACGTCGAGCATCGCCTCGTCGGTGATGCGGCGGCCGCCCACCATCCGGCTCTCGATGCCCATCCGCGCGGCCACCTGCGTGGCGCTGCGCCCGCCGCCGTGGACGAGCACTTTCGGTCCCGGCAGCGCGACAAAGTCGGAGAGCAGGCGCGAGAGCGAAGCCTCGTCCTCGACGACGGCTCCACCCACTTTTATTACGTTTACGCGTTTCATTCCAGATAGGTATATCCGTAGAGCCCCGAGCGATAGTTGCTGATGAACTCCTTGCCCTCGGCGGCAGTGATTTTGCCGTCCTTGATGGCGCGGCTCACCCATATCTCGAGGCGGCGGACGAGCTTCTTGGGGTCGTACTGCACGTATTCGAGCACGTCGGCCACGGTCTCGCCGTCGATGACCTGCTCGATGGTGTATCCCTGGTCGTCGACCGAGATGTGCACGGCGTTCGTGTCGCCAAAGAGGTTGTGCATGTTGCCCAGAATCTCCTGATAGGCTCCCACGAGGAAGACGCCGATGTAATAGTGCTCGTCGGCCTTCACGGTGTGGAGGGGAAGATAGCTAGTCTGCTGCCCGCCGTTCACGTAGGCCGAAATCTTGCCGTCGGAGTCGCAGGTGATGTCCTGGAGCGTGGCGCTGCGCGTGGGCTGTTCCTCGAGCCGCGCGATGGGCATGATGGGGAAGAGCTGGTCGATGCCCCACGAGTCGGGCATGCTCTGGAAGAGGCTGAAGTTGCAGAAGTATTTGTCGGCCATCTGCTTGTCGAGCTTGCGCAGCTCGTCGGGCACGTGCTTCTGGTGGTGAGCCAGCTCGGCCACCTCGTGGCTGATGGCCCAGTAGAGCGACTCAATCTGGGCGCGCGTCTTCAGGTCGATGATGCCGTGGCGGAAGAGGTCGAGCGCCTCCTCGCGGATGTCCTCGGCGTCGTGCCAGTCCTCCAACATGGAGCGACTGCTCAGGTGGTCCCAGATTTCGGTGAGGTCGTGCACCAGCTTGTGGTCGTCGGGGCCGGGCTGGAAGTCCTCGGGCATCTGTGGGGCGGTGACGCTCTCCATGACGTCGACGATGAGCACCGAGTGATGGGCCGTGAGCGAGCGTCCGCCCTCGGTGATGATGTTGGGGTGTGGGATGTTGTTCTTGTTGGCCGCCTCGACGAGGGTGTAGACGCAGTCGTTGACGTATTCCTGGATGCTGTAGTTCACGCTGCTCTCGCTGTTGCTGCTGCGCGTGCCGTCGTAGTCCACGCCCAGCCCGCCGCCGCAGTCGACAAAATCGATGTTGAAGCCCAGGGTGTGGAGCTGGACATAGAACTGTGCTGCCTCGCGCAGGGCGGAGCTGATGTGGCGAATCTTGGTGATTTGGCTGCCGATGTGGAAGTGCATGAGCTTGAGGCAGTCGCGCATGCCCATCTCGTCGAGTTTGGTGAGTGCCGTGAGCAGTTCGGACGAGTTGAGCCCGAACTTGCTGGCATCGCCTCCGCTCTCCTGCCATTTGCCTGTGCCGCTGCTGGCCAGCTTGATGCGCACGCCCAGGTTGGGCCTGACGCCCAGCCTCTCGGCCGTCTCGGCGATGATTTGCAGCTCGGGCAGCTTCTCGATGACCAGGAAGACGCGCTTGCCCATCTTCTGCGCCAGCAGGGCCAGCTCGATGAAGTTCTGGTCCTTGTGTCCGTTGCAGACGATGAGGCTGTCGGAGTCCATGTTGGTGGCCAGCACGGCGTGGAGCTCGGGTTTCGAGCCGGCCTCGAGCCCCAGGTTGTAGCGTGCGCCGTGGCTGATGATTTCCTCCACGACGGGCCTCATCTGGTTCACCTTGATGGGGAAGATGATGAAGTGCTCGCCGTGGAATTCGTATTCGCGCGATGCCTTGCGGAAACATTCGTCGGTCTTCTCGATGCGGTTGTCCAGGATGTCGGGGAAGCGCA
>CAMJRQ010000113.1 GCA_946408305.1 uncultured Prevotellaceae bacterium | reverse complement strand
ATAGGCCACGTGGTGGGCGTTGTAGTTGCCCGTGGCACCGCCGAACTTGGCCGTGACGGGGCAGGCGCGAAGGGTGGCCAGCTGGCGGCGCAGGCGGTAGGCAAAGACGCGCACCTCCTTGCCCAGCCGCGTGGGGCTGGCGGGCTGTCCGTGGGTCTTGGCCAGCATGGGCACGTCGTCCCACTCGGTGGCATACTTCTCCAGCTGGGCGATGAGCTCCTCGAGCAGCGGATAGTACACCTGCTCGAGGGCCTCGCGGATGCTCAGCGGCACGCTGGTGTTGTTGATGTCCTGCGAAGTGAGGCCGAAATGGATGAATTCCTTGTAGCGCTCCAGCCCGCCCAGGGCGTCGAACCGCTCTTTCAGGAAGTATTCCACAGCCTTCACGTCGTGGTTCGTCACCTGTTCGATGTCCTTCACCCGCTGCGCGTCGGCCTCGGTGAACGACTCGTAGACATTGCGCAGGCGCGGGAACAGTTCGCGAGGGAAGTCGGCCAGCTGCGGCAGGGGCAGCTCGCACAGGGCGATGAAATATTCCACTTCCACCCTGACGCGATAGCGTATCAGGGCGAATTCCGAAAAGAAGCCGGCCAGCGGCTCGGCCTTGCTGCGATACCGCCCATCAACGGGTGATATGGCTGTCAGCACATCAAGTTGCATATCCTGAGAACAATATTTTTCACTTTCGGCTGCAAAGTTACGACTTTTCTGCCGAATTTCCTCGCTTGCGGGCTGGAAATCCCGAGGGCGGGCCGTTCTTTTTAGGTTTTCAGCGAAAGCGAAAGTGATTAAATCCTGACATCTCACGCTCTCCAGAATGGCTTTTCATGTTGCACAAACCAAAACCACGCGAAGCTCCGGGCAACGCAACACGTTGTTTTGGCCGACGCAACACGTTGCTCTTTGAAAGATAACATGCCCAAACTTCGCGAGAATCGCTCAAAACGTACCGAGGAGAAGTTTGCTTCGGGAAAACGCAAAATTCAGAGCACCTGATAATCAGCGCATTAACTTTCCGCGACCCTGAAAAACGAACCAAAGATCCCCCAAAAAGGGCGTTTTTTAGCCCATTTTTGGGGGACCCGATTTTCACAGAAGAAGTTCGTCGTCTGACGATATGTTTACATTTTCATCCACATAGCCGTGCTCCGGTTCAGAGTGGGCAGACTCCCCTACCCCGCGGGATGCACGGGAAGAAGGGAGCAAGCACGTTACGCTCCGGCAAAGCGGCGCGTCTGCTCCTGGATGAGCTGGAGGTCGTCGAAGTAATTGATCTTCATGGCGCGGCGCACCTGGTCCATGGTCTCGGCAGCCGTCTCGCGGGCCACCTCGCAACCCCGCTTCAAAATGTCGTAGACGGCGGGGATGTCGCGCTCATACTCGGCACGGCGCTGGCGGATGGGCTCGAGCGTCTCCTGGAGGACGGCGGTGAGGAGTTTCTTGCACTTCACGTCGCCCAGACCGCCGCGGGTGTAGTGGTCCTTCATCTCCTGGAGGGTCTGATAGTCGGTGGTGAGGCGGGCCACATCGGCGTCGGTGGCAAAGGCGTCGAGATAGGTGAAGACGGTGTTGCCCTCGAGGTGACCGGGGTCGGAGACCTGCAGGTGGGTGGGGTCGGTGTACATGGTCTTCACCTTCTTGGCCACCTCGTCGGCCGTGTCGGAGAGGTAGATGCAGTTGCCCAGACTCTTGCTCATCTTGGCCTTGCCGTCGGTGCCGGGCAGGCGCAGGCAGGCGGCGTTGTCGGGCAGGAGTATCTCGGGCTCCACGAGCGTGGGCCCGTAGATGTGGTTGAAGCGGCGGACGATTTCGCGGCACTGCTCGAGCATGGGCTCCTGGTCCTCGCCCACGGGCACGGTGGTGGCGCGGAAGGCGGTGATGTCGGCGGCCTGCGAGATGGGATAGGTGAAGAAGCCCACGGGGATGCCGCCCTGGAAGTTGCGCATCTGGAGCTCGGTCTTCACCGTGGGATTGCGCTGCAGACGGCTCACGGAGACGAGGTCCATATAGTAGAACGAGAGCTCGCAGAGCTCGGGTATCTGGCTCTGGATGAAGAGGGTGGACTTGGCGGGGTCGAGCCCTACGGAGAGGTAGTCGAGCGCCACCTCGATGACGTTCTGGCGCACCTTCTCGGGGTTCTCGATGTTGTCGGTGAGGGCCTGTGCGTCGGCCTCGAAGATGAAAATCTTGTCGTAGAGGCCCGAGTTCTGGAGCTCGACGCGGCGGCGCAGCGAACCCACGTAGTGGCCGATGTGGAGGCGGCCGGTGGGGCGGTCGCCCGTGAGGATTACTTTTTCTTTCGTTTCCATGAACTATGTACTATAAACTATTGACTATGAACTATGGACTATAAATCACCCTCCGAACATCTTCTCTACGTCGTCGTGCGAGAGGATGGTGAGTATGGTCTTTCCCGAGGGAGTGAGCCGCGGGTTGGAGGTCTGAAAGAGGTCGGCGAGGAGGGTGTCCATCTCGGGCGAGGTGAGCGGCTGCCCCACCTCGATGGCTGCGCTGCGGGCCAGCGCGAGGGCCATGCGGTGATGCACGTTGCGGGCCGAGGGCTGGGCTGTCTGCTCGTCGCGCACCTCGGCCACCATCTGCGCGAGCAGGGTGGCGGCATCGGTGCCCTGAATGTCGGCGGGAACTCCGGAGATGGAGAAGGAGCCGGCACCGAGGGGGGTGAGGTCGAAGCCGAGCGAGGCGAAGTCGTCGGCATACTGCTCGAGGATGAGGGCGTCGGAGGGCGGCAGCTGAATCATCTCGGGGAAGAGGAGGCCCTGGGTGGAAGCCGCGCGCGACTGCATCTGGCTGAGGTAGCGGTCGTAGAGGATGCGCTCGTGGGCGCGGTGCTGCTCCACCATCATCAGTCCGGAACGCACGGTGGTGAGGATGTATTGTCCGCCGTACTGATAGTGCTCGGCGCTCCGCTCGAGCGGTTCGTCGGGGGCAAAGAGGGGCTCGGCATCGGGCTCGGGGGCGGCGGCCTGTGGCTTGGCAAGGCCCTTGTAGAGCTGGGCCCAGTCGGAAGTGGCAGAGCGGGGGGCAGAGTCCTTGCGGAAAGGGTTATAGTCGGGGTTATACTCGACGCGAGGCGGACGGACGGGCTGCGAGGGGTGCTGCTCGAAGGTGGGGATGTCGGGGCGGCCCTCGACGTCGAAATCAATTGTAGGCACAGCGTTGAAGCGGCCCAGGGCCTCACGCACGGCGGCCACGAGTATCTGCCAGATGGCCGAGTCGTTCTCGAACTTGATTTCGGTCTTCGTGGGATGGATGTTCACGTCGATATTGGCCGGCTCGACCTCGAAATATATGAAATAAGGCACCTGCTCGCCCTCGGGGATGAGGTGAGCAAATGCCTCCATGACAGCCTTGTGAAAATAGGGGTGACGCATGTAGCGCCCGTTGACAAAGAAATACTGGTGTACGCCTTTCTTGCGCGCGGCCTCGGGCTTGCCCACAAAGCCGTGGATGCGCGCGAGGGTGGTGTCGACATCGAGCGGCAGCAGCTGCTCGTCGAGCTTCTTTCCGAAGACGGCGACGATGCGCTGGCGGAGCGTGGCGGCAGGAAGACGCAAGAGGGGCGAACCGTTGTGGGAGAGCGAGAAGGCAACCGAGGGATTGACCAGCACGATGCGCTCGAAGTCCTGCGTGATGTTGCTCATCTCGGTCTGGTTGGACTTGAGAAACTTGCGACGCGCAGGCACGTTATAAAAGAGGTTGCGCACCTCGATGTTGGCTCCGACGGCACACTGGCAGGGTTCCTGGCTGACGACACGCGAGCCCTCGATGAGAAGGTCGGTGCCCAAGTCGCGGTCGGCCGTGCGGGTCTTGAGCTCCACCTGCGACACAGCGGCTATCGAGGGCAGGGCCTCGCCGCGGAACCCCATCGTGCGGAGGGCAAAGAGGTCCTCGGCCTGGCGTATCTTGGAGGTGGCATGGCGCTCGAAGGCCAGTCGGGCATCGGTCTCGCTCATGCCGCGGCCGTCGTCGATGACCTGGATGGACGTGCGCCCGGCATCGATGACAAGCACGTCGATGCGCGAAGCTCCGGCGTCGATGGAGTTCTCCATCAGCTCCTTGATGACGGAGCTGGGGCGCTGGACGACCTCGCCGGCGGCTATCTGATTGGCCACGGAATCGGGCAGGAGTTGAATGATGTCCATCTGGGAGAGAGGGGGGTTATCGGATGCCGTACAGGAGGAAATGAATCAGGATGATGAGGGCAAAGATGAGGACCACATAGAAGGGCCAGCCGAAGCGACGGCTGCGCTCGCGGTGGCGCTCGGCGCGAGGGGTGTACTTGATGAAGGTGCCCTTGAAGCGCTCTGGGTCGAACTTGGGCTCCTCAGCAGGGAGTTCGCCCTGCTCGCGCTTGACATCGTCAACGAGCTTCTGCAGGCGTTCCTTATTCTCGTCGGTATAGATGCTCACGCGGCGAAACCTGCGTGGCTCTCGGGTCTGAAACATTCCCATGGCTTATTTCTCGTTTTTGTCTGCTTTCTTGCTTTTCACATTGCTCAGCTTCTGGCGCGGGGCCTCGCGCTGAATGCTCTGCTTGAGTTCGCTCCCGGCATGTTTGGGACGCCACTCGAAGATGTCGTCTTTGTGACGAGGTCGGATATAGTCGAACCAAGCGAAGTTTTCGAGATAGAGCACATTGGGCGGAATGAGCGGAATGGGGTACATGGTTCCCTGGGCGGCGGGCATCC
>CAMJRQ010000112.1 GCA_946408305.1 uncultured Prevotellaceae bacterium | reverse complement strand
AGAGCATGCGGCGGAAGCCCAGTTTCTGGGCCTCGGCTATGCGCTGCTCGATGCGGGCCACTGGACGTATCTCGCCGCTGAGGCCCACCTCGCCGGCCATGCAGACGTCGGTGTCGATGGGCATGTCGCCGTTCGAACTGAGCACGGCGGCCATGACGCTGAGGTCGATGGCGGGGTCGGTGACGCGCAGCCCGCCGGCGATGTTCAGGAAGACGTCCTTCTGGGCCAGCTTGAAGCCCACGCGCTTCTCGAGCACGGCGAGGAGCATGTTGAGTCGGCGCCCGTCGAAACCCGTGGTGCTGCGCTGGGCCGTGCCATATGCAGCGGTGCTGACCAGTGCCTGTGTCTCGATGAGGAAGGGGCGGACGCCCTCGATGGCACAGGCGATGGCCACGCCCGAGAGGCCGTCGCGACCCTCGGTGAGCAGCAGCTCGCTGGGGTTGGAGACCTGGCGCAGCCCGTTGGGGCGCATCTCATAGATGCCCAGCTCGCTGGTGCTGCCAAAGCGGTTCTTGATGCTGCGCAGGATGCGGTAGAGATAGTGCTGGTCGCCCTCGAACTGGAGGACGGCGTCGACGATGTGCTCCAGCACCTTGGGCCCGGCCAGCGAGCCTTCTTTGTTGATGTGGCCGATGAGCAGGATGGAGACTCCCCCACCCTTGGCATACTTGAGCAGGGCGGCGGCGCACTCGCGAATCTGGGTGAGGCTGCCGGGCGAGGACTCGACGCCCTCGGTCTGGATGGTCTGGATGGAGTCGATGACGACGAGGTCGGGCTGCATCTCCTCTATCTGGAGGAAAATCTGCTCGAGCGAGGTCTCGCAGAGGGTGAAGAGCGAATTGTCGGGCTGGAGGCCCAGTCGGTCGGCGCGGAGTTTTATTTGGCGTGCGCTCTCCTCGCCGCTGACGTAGAGAACGCGCTTGTCGGCAAGGCCGAGCACGGTCTGCAACACGAGCGTACTCTTGCCGATACCCGGCTCGCCGCCCAGCAGGACGAGGCTTCCGCGGACGAGTCCGCCACCCAGAACACGGTTGAGCTCGGCGTCGTGCATGTCGAGCCGCGGCTCTTCGTCGGCCCGTATCTCGTTGACGCGCACGGGCCGCTGGTGCCGCTCGTCGGTGGTTCCGGCCGCCCGCAGGGCTGCCTTGGTGACGGCCGACGAGGGCTTCTCGGCGCGTATGGTCATCTCCTTCATCGTGTTCCAGCGGCCGCAGGACGGGCATTTGCCCACCCACCGCACGCTTTCCTGTCCGCAATAGTCGCAGACGTAGACGGTCTTGTCTTTTGGCATAACTGTTTTCGTGTACCTCTTAACCCTTTAACCTTTTAACTCTTTCACCAGATATCCTCGGGCGTCTCGGGATTGTCGTAGACCTCCTTGGGGCACCATTCCATGTAGTCCATGTAGAACTCCTTGAGTTCGGAATCGAGGACGGTCTTGAGCCGCAGATAGTAGGTCTTGTCAGGGTCGAGCGTCTGGCGCAGGATGATGTAGCGGGTGTTGTGCCCCTGTGTGCGCTCGCAGTCGTCGGCCGAGCCGGCAGCCGTCACGCTTTTGGCCCCCTTCAACACTCCGTTGTTGCGCAGCCGTTTGTCCACCTCGGCGTTGTAGTCCCAGTCCTCGGTGTCGCGCTCGTAACCGACGTTCATGTTCTGAAGCTGGCGGGTGAGGTCGACGGGAATGCCGGTGACGGCGAGCCGCTGGGGGTCGGAGCCGAAGTAGAATTGCTGGATGCCTCGCTCGTTGGTGGGCAGCACGTCGTAGCGCAGCTCGTAGGTGGTGCGGCGCGGCACGGGCGGCAGCTTGAAGGTCAGCTCGAAGCGCCCCTTGGCCTTCATCTCGTCGCTGTGGAGGTTGCGCCAGTTGTACTTGTAGGCGTTGAGGTAGACGAAGCGCGTCTGCTCGTTCATCTGCATGTTCTCGAAGTAGTTGTAGATGGCGGTGCAGGGGATGTAGACATCCTGGTCGCGCTCGTCGGTGGAGGCCTTGAGGCGGATTTCGTTGTTCATGGCCTCGGGAAAGAGCGACATGCCATCGAACCGGAGGCGCTGGCGGGCCAGGTTGTCGCGCACATTGTCGTTGTAGGAGAGCGGTGCGTCGATGGGATAGATGCAGCAGTTGATGATGTCGCTCAGTACGGCCTGCTCCGAGTCGCGCCCCACTCGGCAACCCACCTTGTCGGCATCGCAGCCCGTCTCGTGATAGTTTCCGGTGGGCCCGCTGTCGAGGGTGGCAAAGCGGTTCAGGAAGACACCCTTGCTCTCGGCGCTCTCGTAGATCTTCAGGAGGCGACGCTTGCCCATGGTGGTGTAGATTTCGTACATGGGGATGGAGAGGCGGCCGGGCAGGTTCAGGCTGTAGCCGAACTCGTTGATGTGGAAGACGAGGCGGTCGGCCGGGGCGCGGAAGGGCAGGATGTGATACGTCGTCCACTGATAGAGCAGGTTCTGCTCCGAGGCGTAGTGCTCGTCGGTGGTGTAGACGTCGTCGCGCGAATACTGCCGGTTGTCCTCTATCCAGCGGACGAGGCGGGGCAGCAGCTCGTCGGAGGGTGCAAGCGGGTCGAGCCCCTGGGAGCGCCAGAATTCGTCGGTCTCGGCAAAGATGGTGAAGCCATACTTGCGGTGGGGCGGTGTCCAGTTGTAGCCGTTCGGGTGGTATCCGTCGATGTACATCTGCATGCGGTCGGGAATCACGCCGAGCTGATAGAGTTCCTCGTATCGCTCGTCGCGGATTTTCGAGAGCGTGTCCATCAGTCCACAGGCCTGGATAGCCTTGGCCATCACCAGATAGCCCTCGGTCTGATGGTCGAGGATGTCCTGGAGATACAGCGCCGCCGTGATGTCCTTGGGGGCAATCACGCGATGCATCTGGTGGATGATGCCGTTGGCAACGTAGATATCGCGCTGCACGGGGTCGAGGGGGCAGGAGCCGTTGATGAAGAGGGTGTCCGATTCTGAGTAGTTCACCGAGAGCTTGCGGTCGTTCATATTGCTCAGCGGAATCTCGGCTTTGTCGGTCACGGGGAAGTCGCTCACCAGGTAGGCCTCGTTCGCGTCGCCCGAGTCGATGATGCTGTTCAGCACGACGACCTGCCGCACCGAGTCGCGTTTTTCGTCGGAGCGGAAGCCGTCCCACGAAGGAGTTCTCATCAGCGTGGAGTCCTCCTCGGAGAGTTCCCAGAGATAGCGGTCGATGGCCTCGTTCATGGGGGCAAAGACCGTGTAATGCCCGCGGGCGCTCAGCAACTGGGCCACGGTGCTCTGGCTGCGCATGGAAATGGGAGTCTGGCGCAGCAGCTCGGCATATTGGCTGTAGGCCTCGTGCCTCTCCAGATAGCTCAGGGCCGTGTCGAAACGGAATACATAGCGGGCGTTGGTGTCAACCTTCTCGTGGCAAGCCGTCAGGCCGACGGCCAGGGCCGAGGATATCAGGAGCGAGGCTAAGAGGCGATTCTTTCTCATGAGTGTTTTATTCTGCTATGTAACGCGTTATTTTCATGCAAAGTTAGCTCTTTTTTCTGAACTGCAAAGGGGAAAGTCATCAAAAAACACTTCCCACGGCGGGTGTTTCGGCATACTCCGGAGGGAAATCCCTATGCACTTTTCGGTTTTTTCCTTGACGCTCTCGCGGATATTGCCTAATTTTGCACCAAGAAACGCATAAATAAAGGAAAAGCAATGAAAAAGTACCTGAAAAAAATTCTCGCGGCCGTGGCCGCGATGGTAAGCATGGCGTCGCTCACGGGCTGCGACGAAGACTTGCAGATGTCGGCAATCCTGTCGGGCCAATGGCGCGGCGACTTCGGCA
Source organism: uncultured Prevotellaceae bacterium (assembly GCA_946408305.1). Next base: position 898 of record CAMJRQ010000112.1, on the reverse strand, counting down.
TGTTCTACGAATTCGAAGACCGAGGGGAATTAGTACGTCTCGACTGCAACGAGAGCCACCTCTACTTCGAGCAGCGCTCGGCCTACACCACCAGCGGATGGGGCAAGCAGCTGGACCATTACTTCTATGGCCCCAAGGAGTTCGTTTACCACTACTTCGATTGGTACATCGAAGACCGTGTGCTCTATATCCACTATCCCTACGAGCCCGAGCTGGACGTGGCCATCTACGACTACCGCACGCATCACGGCGTCTTCACGGGCTACTTCGGTGACAGCAACACGCGCTTCTATCTGCAAAAAGAGGAGCCCTACGACGACTGGGACAGCTACGGCTACTACTACGCTCCGGCGCGCGACAAGAAGGCCGTGCCCAGCGAGACGGTCATCCTGCGCCAGGGCAACCGCAACAACGAACCGAAACAATAGCGGAGGGGAGTATAGAATAACAGCGAATTTAGCGAATTGAACGAATTCTTCTGTACCGCTATTGCATGGCGGAAATTCGTTTAATTCGCTAAATTCGTTGTTGCCCACCCTTACTCTTCCACCACAGTGAGCTGCCAAGGGCTGTCGAGCGCCCAGCGGGCACAGCGGCGGGCGATGATATAGTCCTCAGCCGAGGCTTCCTCGGGCTCGCCGTTGGGCTGCGGCGTGTGGCGTTCGGCCCGCCACTGGGGCGTCACCTGCAGCCGGCTCTGCTCCACGTCGATGTCCACCCCGTAGTGCTTCAGCAGCACCTGGGCCGTCACCAGCCCCTCGATGAGCACGGGGATGCCCTCATGCAGATGGAAACCGTCGTTCACCAGATGGCGTGTTGCGCCCAGACGGTCGAGGGGCGTATAGCGGGCATTCTGGATGGCGGTGCCGGCGGGGATGAGCAGGCTGATGGAGGTCTC
>CAMJRQ010000111.1 GCA_946408305.1 uncultured Prevotellaceae bacterium | reverse complement strand
GCCAATGCCGAGACGGTGCAGAAGAGCGTCATCGTGCCGCTCGAGGAGGCCATCAACGGCGTGGAGGGCATGATGTATATGACCTCGTCGGCCTCGAACACGGGCAGCGCCAGCGTGTCGGTATTCTTCCGCCAGGGCACCGACCCCGACATGGCGACGGTGAACGTGCAGAACCGCGCCGCCACCGTGCAGGGCCGACTGCCGAGCGACGTGGTGAAGGGCGGACTCACCGTGCGCAAGCGTCAGACAAGCAACATCAAGCAGCTGGCGCTCTACAGTTCGGACGACCGCTTCGACCGCAACTTCCTGGCCAACTACACGAAAATCAACATCGAGCCGCGGCTCTCGCGCATCATGGGCGTGGGCGAGGTGAACGTCATGGGAGCCGACTATTCCATGCGCATCTGGCTCGACCCCACGAAGATGGCCCGCTACGGCGTGGTGCCGGCCGACATCACGCGCGTGCTCGACGAGCAGAACATCGAAGCCGCCACCGGCACGCTGGGCGCCGAGTCGGAGAACACGTTCCAGTACGTGCTGAAGTATCGCGGCCGCTACGAGGAGGAGCGCGACTACGGCGAGATGGTCATCCGCTCGCTGCCCGACGGCGATGTGCTGCGCGTGAAGGACGTGGCCACCGTCGAGCTGGGCTCGCAGAACTACAATTTCATCGGCGAGACCAACGGCCACCCCGGCATCAACATCATGATAAACCAGACACCGGGCTCGAACGCCAACGAAATCATCACCGAGGTGGACCGCGAGGTGGAGGACATCCGCCGCTCGCTGCCGCCCGGCGTGGTCATCGAGGACCTGGAGAGCAAGAAGGACTTCCTCGACGCCTCCATCAAGAGCGTGCTGAAGACGCTCTTCGAGGCCATGCTACTGGTCATCCTGGTGGTCTACATCTTCCTGCAGAACCTGCGCTCCACGTTCATCCCGGCCGTGGCCATCGTGGTGTCGCTCATCGGCACGTTTGCCTTCCTCTATCTCATCGGCTTCAGCCTGAACATGCTCACGCTCTTCGCGCTGGTGTTGGTCATCGGCACGGTGGTGGACGACGCCATCGTGGTGGTCGAAGCCGTGCAGGCGAAGTTCGACGCGGGCTACCGCTCGGCCTACGAGGCCACGGTCGACGCCATGCACGGCATCACGGCAGCGCTCTTCACCACCTCGCTCGTCTTCATGGCCGTCTTCATCCCCGTGTGCTTCATCGGCGGCGTGACGGGCACGTTCTACACCCAGTTCGGACTGACCATGGCCATCGCCGTGGCCATCTCGTGCCTGAACGCACTGACGCTGAGCCCCGCCCTCTGCGCCCTCATGATGAAGCCCCATGCCGAGGAGGGCCAGCGGCTGGGCTTCTCGTCGCGCTTCCACATGGCCTTCGACGCCGCTTTTTCGCGCATGGTGCGCAAGTACAAGCGCGGCGTGGCCAGCCTCTTTCACCACCGCTGGCTCACAGCGCTGAGCGTCGTCGGGGCCGTCGTCTGCCTCGTTTGGCTCATGCGCACCACGAAGACCGGCCTCGTCCCCAACGAGGACATGGGCACGGTGTTCGTCAACGTGCAGGCCTCGCCGGGCAGCAGCCTCAGCCAGACGTATGGCATACTGAAAGAGGTGGAGAGCCGCATCAAGGACATCCCCCAGCTGCGCATCTATTCGGTGGTGGCAGGCAGCAGCATCGGCTTCGACCAATCGTCGTCGAACGGCAACATCACCATCAAGCTGAAGAAGTGGGACGAGCGCAAGGGCGAGGGCGATGACGTGCAGAGCATCATGGAGGAAATCTATCGCCGCACGGCCGACATAGCAAACGCCAAGATTCAGGTGAACACCCAGGCCATGCTCCCGGGCTTCGGCCGCACGAACGGACTCGACCTACACATCCAGGACAAGCACGGAGGCACGATGGAGCAGCTGCAGCACTACACCCAGCTGATGATCGACGAGATGAACGCCCAGCCCGAGATATCGCGCGCCTACACCAACTTCTCGATGCGCTATCCGCAGTACAGGCTCGAGGTGGACGCCGCCCGCTGCAAGCGGCTGGGAGTGGCGCCCAACGAGGTGCTCAGCACCCTCTCGGGCTACATCGGCGGCACGTATGCCTCGAACTTCAACCGCTTCACGAAGCTCTATCGCGTCATGGTGCAGGCCGCGCCCCAGTACAGGCTCGACACCGAGTCGCTCGACAACATCTACGTGAAGACCTCCTCGGGCCAGATGGCGCCCGTGGGCCAGTTTGTCACCCTCACGCGCATCTACGGCTCCGAGACGCTCTCGCGCTTCAACCTCTTCCCCTCCATCGCCGTGAGCGGTGTGGCAGCCGAGGGCTACAGCAACGGACAGGCCATCGAGGCCATACGTCGCTCGGCCCAGAAGGTGCTGCCCGAGGGATACGGATACGAGTTCGGCGGCATGACGCGCGAAGAGGCCAATGCCTCGAACACCACCACGATGGTCTTCATCGTCTGCATCGTCTTCATCTACCTCATCCTCTGCGCCCTCTACGAGAGCCTCTTCATCCCCCTGGCCGTCATCATGGGCGTGCCGTTCGGGTTGGCCGGCTCGTTCATCTTTGCGCGGATGTGGGGTCTGGAGAACAACATCTACATGCAGACGGGACTCATCATGCTCATCGGACTGCTGGCCAAGACGGCCATCCTGCTCACCGAGTATGCCTCAGCGCGCCGCCGCCAGGGCATGACCATCGTCATGTCGGCCATGAGCGCCGCCGGAGCCCGCCTGCGCCCCATTCTGATGACCTCGATGACGATGATTCTGGGCCTTCTTCCCATGGCGCTGGCCCACGGCGTGGGTGCCAACGGCAATCACTCGCTGGGCGTGGGCACCATCGGCGGCATGTTCGTGGGCACGCTGGCCCTGCTGCTCGTCGTCCCCGTCCTCTTCGTCGTCTTCCAGTTTGTGGAAGAGAAGGTGTTCAAAGCCTCTCCAGCCCCCTCTCGAGAGGTAGAACAACGATGAGATAAAAAAAAGCCCCTCTCCTCGGAGAGGGGTTTGGGGTGAGGCTTGAGGATGTTTTGGCTTGAGGCTAATACACCCCCAGCTCGGCGATGGCAGGAGCGCCTTGACTGCGCAGGATGGTGATGCGCACGTTCGATGCTATGACGGGCTGGAATCGGTGGGTCTTCACGCGGCTTTTCGTGGGCGCAGTGCCCTCGAAGAGCGTCTGCCACTGGCCCGACATCGTGCGGCTCTCGAGTCGGTATTCCTCAATCACTCCGCCCTGCGGTTCGGTGAGCACCACCATGCTGACCACCTGATTGTGGCCCAGCTCCACTTCCCAGAACGGTTCCTTCACCTGCGGCATCGAGCGCCAGGCCGAGCCGTAGTCGTCGTCGTTGGCCAGGTCCATGATGGCTGCGTCGTCGCTCCACGAAGATTCCGAGGGGCGCCGCTTGGCCAGGTTGGGCTGCCAGATGGTCTCCTCACACTCGGGGATGGCCACCGAGGGCCCGGGTTTCCACATTCGGCCTATGCGGCGCAACTCGCGCACGGCGTTGTCGTCGATGAGCCCGTCGCGGTTGGGGGCGGCGTTGAGCACAAACGAGCAATAGGCATTATTATAAGGTATAAGCACCTTCTGCACGAACTCCTCGGCGTCGCGCACGGGCTCCTGCGGCATGCTCTGCTTCCAGAACCACGTGCGCTGCATCGGCAGACAGGCCATCGCCGGCAGGCGGTTCGTCTCGGTGGAAATCATCTGGCCGGCGCCCTGCTCGTAGAACTTGATGTCGCTGTAGAAGAGCCGCTCACGAGGATACTTGTGCGAGTTCATGTCGATGACCAGACATTCGGGCTGCAGGCTCTTTATCATGCGGTAAATCTCGCTGAAGGGCACCTCATCGTAGGAGATGCGGCCCCAGGGAGCGTCCCATCCGTCGAAGATGATGGCCGTCACGGGGCCATAGTTCGTGAGCAGTTCGGTGAGCTGGCGCTTGGTCATCTCGACAAGTTGCGGAGTGACCTTGTGGGGGCGCAGGCGATGGTGCGTGTCGAGGATGGAGAAGTGGAACATCACCTTCATGCCCTCGGCGCGGAAGGCCCGGCAATACTCGTCCACCACGTCGCGCCCCAGCGGAGAGCGCGTCACCTTGTAGTCCGTCGTCTGCGTGTCCCAGAGGCAGAGCCCGTTGTGGTGCTTCACCGAGAGGCAGCCGAACGACATATGAGCCGAGCGTGCAGCGCGGGCCCACTGGCGGCAGTCGAACTTCGGCGCCACGATGATTTCGGGCCCCTGCTCGGGGTCGCTCCAGTCAGCCTCCATGTAGGTGGGAAGACCGTAGTGGTTGAACATGCCGAACTTCAGGTCGACAAACTCCTGCTGCAGCTGGTGCAGTGTCTTGGGCTGAGCCCAGAGGGCGGCGGAGGCCAGCAGGCCCAGCGCCGCGGAGAGGAAATGTTTCATTGGCATCTCGCTGTAAAAGTTTTCACAAAGATACGCAATATTTTCAATACCGCCGCGCCGTCGCCGAAAATCGGTACTTTTATCGGGTCGTTACACCGTGGTGTAATCGTTTTACACCGTGATGTAATTGTTTTACGCCACGGTGTAAAAAAGGTGTAACGCTGCTGAATTTTGCACATCGAGGCACCAAATGTGCAAGAAAAGGTGCTTTTTAGGGCTTTTATTTGGATATGTGGCAGAAATGTCCTTACTTTGCAGCGCGAAAAACGAAAGCATACATTTTATATAATATTAATTAAAACAAAAGTATTATGTCTGAAATTGAAGCTAAAGTAAAAGAGATTATCGTAGAG
>CAMJRQ010000110.1 GCA_946408305.1 uncultured Prevotellaceae bacterium | reverse complement strand
TTCTTTGTCATATAGCTTATCTTATTTTGAATAATGTCTGATAAATTGGAATTTACAGCAACGTTAAATCACCTTCTACAAAACCGATAGCCAATCCTTGACGTTCTTTTAATTCCTTTGCATATTTCCCTTCTTCTAAATAGTCCTTTAGCATCTTTATAGATGCGGTCAGGACATCTTGCCATTCTTTATCCTCATACCAAGTAAGAGGATTGTCTCTAGTAGTAAATATTTCATCGCATGCCCAGTCATTATCAGTTGTATCAAAGGAACTAGATCCTATTAATTCGAGAGTCCAACTTTTATTGGCATCTTCATACAAATTGAAACAGAAAGCTACAACCTCATTAGGAATCGTCATTTGCATGACATCATTCAGCCATGTTTCTAATCTATTATAGGTAAGACCTGATTCGCCTTTTTTCTTGAAAAAACTAAAAATACTCATATCTAACTTCCGATTTATCTGTTTGTTACACTTGTTATACCCACTCAAAATGCTCATTTCTTGCGGCAATCTCAAAATGATATTTAGCTATGCCTAAGTCCATCTGGGAGGGGTTCGGTGGCTTGGCAGAGCCACAGGCGGTCGGCCGGGTCGCTGAGCAGAGGCTCCAGCTCGGAGCGCACGCGGGCATGATACGCGTTGAGCCATTCTCGCTCCTCGGCCGAGAGCATGTGGGGGACGATGGCCCGGCGGTCGTAGGGGCAGAGCGTGAGCGGCTCGAAACGCAGGAAGCGGCCAAAGTCGGTGGCGGCAGCCTCGCGGCAGAGCAGCATGTTCTCCGTGCGTACCCCGAAACGGCCCGCCACGTAGATGCCAGGCTCGTCGGTGATGACCTGTCGCGCGCGTATATTTAATAAGGTGCACGGCCGCACGTTCTTCCTGATTTGCAGTGGACCCTCGTGCACTCCCAGCCGATGGCCCACGCCGTGGCCCGTGCCGTGGCCGAAGTCGTATCCCTCGCGCCACATGGCAGCGCGGGCGGCCGTGTCGAGCTGCAGCCCCGTGGTGCCCTCGGGGAAATGGAGGTTCTGCAGTTGCAGGTGGCCTCGCAGCACCAGTGTGTAGACGCGTCGCTCCTCGTCGGTGAGCGGGCCCAGGGCGATGGTGCGCGTGATGTCGGTGGTGCCGCAGTCGTAGTGGGCCCCGCTGTCCAGGAGGAGGAACCCGTGGTCGGGCAGCGGAACCGAGGTCTCTTCCGTTGTCTCGTAGTGCACGATGGCTCCATGGGGGCCGGCCGCGGCGATGGTCTCGAAGCTGCGTCCGCGGAAACCCTCCTGCCGGGCTCGCAGCCCGGTGAGCACCTCGTCCACCGTGAGTTCGGTCCATCCCTGTCCCTTGGCCTCGTCCAGCAGCCTGAGGAACTGCACCATGGCCACTCCGTCGCGGCGGTGTGCCTCGCGGAAACCCTCGATTTCGGTGTCGTTCTTCTGAGCGCGGAAGTCGGCAATGGGGCTCTCTTCGTCGGGCTCAGTCAGCCGTTGCTGCTGCATGGCGAGTCCCTCGGCATAGGGAGCCAGGCCGATGCCCAGCCCGGCGAGGTGGTGCCTGACGTCGGCGCCCAGCTGTTCGGCGTGGACAAAGAGCGTGTGGCGGCCCGAGGCCCGTAGGAGCAGGAAGGAGATGAGGAAGGGGTTGAAGGGGATGTCGTCGGCCCTGAGGTTGAGCGTCCAGGCAATCTCCGAGAGCTCGCTCACGAAGAGTTCCTGCCGCCCGTGGCGTGCCATCCATTCCAAGATGCGCCCCAGCTTGCTCTCGGCCGTCTCGCCGGCCAGCTGCTCGGGCATCAGTTCGGCCCTCGAGAGCGGCAGTGCAGGGCGAGTGGGCCAAAGAAAGTCGAGCGCCGAGGCGGGCAGGGCAGTGGCCCGGTGGCGCGTCGGGGGGCTGAAGAGCTCGGCATAGAGCGCGGGCACCATCATGTCCTCGGCGAAGCCTATGGGACCCTCGGTGTGCTCCTCCAGCCACGTGGCGACGGGCTCGTCCAGCCCCTCGCGCATCAGCCGGAAGGGCGTCGGCTGGAGCTGCTCCTCGGCCTGGAGCCAGTAGCGCGAGTCGGTCCAGAGAAGGGCCTCGCGCGGCGTCACCACGGCCGTTCCGGCGCTGCCTGTGAAGCCCGTGAACCACTGTCGCGTCTGCCAGTGGGCAGCCACGTATTCCGAATTGTGGGGGTCCATGGTGGGCAGCACCACGGCTCCCAGCCCCTCGCGCTCCATCCATCGGCGCAGAAGTCCTATCCGTTCGTTGATTTCCTCTTTCATCGGTTTCTTGCTGATTGGTCAGACAAATTTAGACAAAATCTCATAAATTTTGCCTAAATTTGCAGACAAAATCCAAGGAGAGGTTAAATCGATAAAAGAATGGCAATATTCAAACGACTCGAGGGGATGCCCGCTCCCCGCTACGGCCGCCACTGCTACTTCAGCGAGGGTGCCGTCATCGTGGGCGACGTGGAGATGGGCGACGACGTGTCCATCTGGTTCAATGCCGTGGTGCGCGGCGACGTCGATTACATCAAGATTGGCAACCGCACGAACATCCAGGACTGCAGCTGCCTGCACACGCTCAACGGCAAGGCACCATGCATCCTGGGCGACGACGTGACCATCGGCCACAGCGTGACGCTCCACGGCTGCGAGGTGCGCGACGGAGCACTCGTCGGCATGGGCGCCACCGTGCTGGACCACGCCGTGGTGGGACGCGGAGCCATCGTGGCTGCTGGCGCGCTGGTGCTGAGCAACACGGTCATCGGCGACGGCGAGCTGTGGGCCGGCGTGCCTGCCCACTTCGTTAAGAAGGTGGACCCCGAGCAGGCGCAGGCGCTCAACAAGACCTACGCCGCCCACTACATCGAATACAGCGACTGGTTCCGCAAGGCCGACCAGCAGCCCGGCTCCACCTGGGAGACCGTCTACGGGGAATAAACCGCCAAAATTTACCGCCTTTTTGCTAAGTGGAGAAAGCAAAAGCCCACTTTAAGGAAAATAGCGCCAAAAATTTTACACCGCAGAGTTGTGCGGAACGGATAAAAGCCTAACTTTGCGAGTGATAATATCGGTTTTTAGGTATTCTTAGGTATTATCTATCACGACCCGCTGCGAAGCGGTACAGATGAATAGTTAATAATAGTTGGTCGAAACCCAGCCGAAGTGTGCACTCCTTGCATTCGGCTGGGTTCCCCTTTTCTGCAGGCTGTCTTCTCGAAACCCCCTTAAGGCCTTTGGATTCCCGATAATTATTCGTAACTTTGTCCCCATGAAGAATCCCTTTTGCATGAAGAAAATCCTCTCCTTACTCGGCCTCCTGACGGTGCTGGCCTCGTGCCTGCGCCCCCAGCGTGAGCCAGCTGCCGCCCGTCCCGAAGCCGACGCGCAGGCCGATTCCGATTCCGTGGCCCGCGTGCTCCCCGGCATCGAGGTGTTGCGCCGGCAACAGTTTGCCCCGCTGCGGGGCAAGCGTGTGGGGCTCATCACGAACCCCACGGGCGTAGACCTCGGGCTGCGCTCCACCATCGACATCCTCCATGAGGCGCCCGAGGTGGAGCTCGTGGCCCTCTTCGGCCCCGAACACGGCGTGCGTGGCGACGAGCATGCCGGTGAGGGAGTGAAGAGCCGGCGCGACGGCCGCACGGGGCTGCCCGTCTATTCGCTCTACGGCGATGCCCGCAAGCCCACGGCGGCGATGCTGCGCGATGTCGACGTCCTCGTCTACGACATTCAGGACGTGGGCTGCCGCTCCTTTACCTATGTGAGCACCCTCGGCCTGGCCATGGAGGCCGCTGCCGAGCAGGGCAAGGAGTTCGTCGTGCTGGACCGCCCCAACCCGCTGGGCGGCGAGAAGGTGGAGGGCTGCCTCGTGGAGGACGACTGCCGTTCGTTCGTCAGCCAGTATCCCATCCCCTACGTCTACGGTCTGACCTGCGGCGAGCTGGCCCGTCTGCTCAACGAGGAAGGCATGCTCGGCGGCGGCCGGAAATGCCGGCTGACGGTGGTTCCCATGCAGGGCTGGCGGCGCACGATGACCTATGCCGAGACCGGCCTCCAATGGGTTCCGCCCTCGCCCCACATCCCGCAGCCCGCCTCGGCCATCGGCTATCCCATGAGCGGCATCGTGGGCGAGCTGAACTACATGAGCATCGGTGTGGGCTACACCCTGCCCTTCCAGATGTTCGCCGCCCCGTGGGTCGAGGCCGATACGCTGGCCCGGCGGCTCAACGGGCTGGGCGTGCCCGGCATCGTGTTCCGCCCCATCCACGCCAAACCGTTCTATGCCGCCATGCAGGGACGGCGGGTGGAGGGCGTGCAGGTGCACATCACCGACTATCGCCAGGCCCCGCTCACCGCCGTGCAGTTCCTGGTGGCGCAGGAGCTGGCTGCGCTCTATCCGCGTCATGCCCTCTTCCGCGTGGCCGACCGCAACCGGCTCACGATGTTCGACCGCGTCTGCGGCTCGCGCCAGATACGCCAGCTCTTTGCCCGGCGCCACTGCTGGGCCGACGTCAGCGACTATTGGCAGAAGGACGTCGAGCCCTTCCGCCAGCTCTCGCGTAAGTATTATCTCTACGAGCCCTGAAGCGGGGAAGTGACAGGCACCTCTCCGCTCAGCGGGCGAAGCCCAAGGTGCGGAAAAAGTTGGCAGCCGCCAAACGTGAAACGGCAGAAATGTTTGTCTGGGTATGATTTTTGTTCGTCCCAGACAGTGGCTACTTCCGTGAAAATTATTATCTTTGCAGCACGTAACACAATATTCATTCAAAAACCTAATAGAAAATGACAAAAGAAGAAGCATTGAAGCAGTTTGCCGAACT
>CAMJRQ010000109.1 GCA_946408305.1 uncultured Prevotellaceae bacterium | reverse complement strand
CGACATACGCCGCGCCGACCGCGACAACACCATCGACATCTACATCTCGGACGACTACGACGACGTGCTGGCCGAGGGCGAATGGCAGAAATTCTTCACCCAGCGGCCCGAACCGCTCTCGCGCGAAGAGAAGAAGCAGTGGATTGCCCGCAACACCGACGTGGCGCTGGGCAGCGACGCCTTCTTCCCCTTCGGCGACAACGTGGAGCGGGCCCACAAGAGCGGCGTGCGCTACATCGCTCAGGCCGGTGGCTCGGTGCGCGACGACCATGTCATCGAGACGTGCGACAAGTACGGCATCGCCATGGCTTTCACCGGCGTGCGACTCTTCCACCACTAATCCATCGGATATGAAAAAGTTCGGAGGCGACGACATTGATGCCGTCATCATGGGGGGCATCACCTTTCGCGGAGCATCAAAGAAGGACTCCACGAAGGAAACCGACCGCGTGAAGACCAAGGCCAAGAAGAAGCAGTACATCACCGGTGCCCACGGCTCGGCCTCGGCCCACAAGAAGGCCGACATACGACGCCGAAGGGCTAACCGGAACAAGAAGTAAGGGCCGGATAACAGAACAACGAATTAGGCGAATTCATCGAATTATTCTCCTTTCGGGAGGATAGCTTCGGGATGTATTCGCCTAATTCGTTGTTTTTGTTTCGGGCTCGTCGGGCTTTCGGGTGGTTATCTTCAGCTGGCCGTTGGGTAGCTTGGTGAAGACCACCACCTGGGGGATGAGCTGGTTGGCATTGTGGTCGAAGAGCAGCTCGCTGTTGAAGGCCTTGCCGCGGACGCGCGTCTCGAAATGCAGATGCTCGGTGGTGGCGCGTCCGGTGCGACCCGCCAGGGCCAGCGGCTCGCCGGCATGCACCCATCGGCCCAACGTGACCAGAATCTTCGAGTGGTGGCTATAGAGCGTCTCGAGGCCGTTGGCATGACGCAGCACCACACAGTTTCCGTATCCAAAGTAAGGTCCGCAGAGGATTACCTCGCCGGGGAAGGCGGCGCGGATGGTGTCGTTGGGACGTGCTTTCACGTCGGTGCCGGCATGGTGGCGCTCACCGCCGAAGGGGCTTATCAGGTGGGCGCCGGGCAGCGGATAGTGCCACTCCTCGGCCGTGTAGTTCACGAAATTGATGGTGAACTGGTTGCCATTGGCGAAGGGGTCCTTCGAGGCCTCCACCTTCAAGACCTGCCATTCGTCGATGTCGGCCACTTCGTCGTCCTGAGCCATCAGGACGAGGTTGGGCAGGAAAAGTGCGAGGGAAAGCAGAAACTTTTGCATCATGGCTTTGGCCTATTTCAACATGATTCCGTTCAAGATGCGGCCCGCCTGTAATCCCAGGCGGCGGGCACTGTAGAAGAGTTCGGGATGGCGATAGGTGCAGACGCCGCACGTCTGTATCTCCCCCACTCCGCAGCCCTCGAGCTGCAGGCGGTTGGCCTGCCAGAGGTCGATGTGCCATTTCTCGTAGCGGCGGGCTATCTGCTCCATCGGGAACGAGGCTTGGCAGAAGGCTTCGTAGACCTCATCGCCCACCTCGAACGACTCGAGCGAGATGCCGGGGCCGATGACTGCCCGGACGTCGTGACCACGCGTGCCGCACTGCTCCGCCATTTGCGCGAGTGTACGCTCCACGATGCGTGCCACGGTGCCTCGCCATCCGGCGTGAATGGCAGCCACGGCCTGATTGTGACGGTCATAGAGCAGCACGGGGATGCAGTCGGCCGTGCTGACGCAGACGCAGAGACGGGGTTCGGTGGTGAAGACGGCGTCGGTGTCCTCCAGCTGGCAGGGCTCTGCTACGCGGGCCACATGGTCGCTGTGGGTCTGATGGGGCACCACGAAGCGCTCCTCGCCGATGCCCAGCTGTTGGGCCAGCAAACGGCGGTTGGCCGGGTTGCGCCATTGGTTGAAGCCGTTGTAGCCGCGGTCGGGCATGGCTGCCTGCTGGCCGTAATCCACGCTTCCGTGGCGCAGCGTGCTGAAGGCCACCACACCGGGGCCCAGGTCATACGTCTTCATATTCGAAGTCCTCCAGCTCCTCGATGTCGTCCGCGTCGTCGTCGGGCTCGTCGTCGGGCAGTTCTATCTCCTCGTCCTCTCCCTCGGCCAGAAGTTCCTGCGGCAGGGTGGAGAGGTCTTTGTCGCGATGGACGATGCTCTCCTGCTGCGTGATGGACTTCAGCTTGTTGCTCTCGCTGTTGAGAGCCAGCCAGAGCATGTCCTTCAGTTCGGTGATGCCCTTTCCGGCCACGGCGCTGATGAAGACGTAGGGAACGTCTTCGGGCAGGTCGGCCGAGAGCATCTCCTGGAGCTCGTCGTCGAGCAGGTCGCTCTTGGTGATGGCCAGCACGCGCTGCTTGTCGAGCAACTGGGGGTTGAAGGTGGACACCTCGCGGAGCAGTATCTCGTACTCCCGCCGAATGTCGTCGGTGTCGCCCGGCACCATGAAGAGGAGCAGGCTGTTGCGCTCGATGTGGCGCAGGAAGCGCAGACCGAGCCCGCGGCCTTCGCTGGCACCCTCGATGATTCCGGGGATGTCGGCCATGACGAACGACTGCCCGCCGCGATAGGGCACGATGCCCAGCGAGGGTTCCATCGTGGTGAAGGGATAGCCGGCTATCTTGGGCCGGGCGCTGGAGAGGGCGCTTAGGAGGGTGCTCTTGCCGGCATTGGGGAAGCCGACGAGGCCCACATCGGCCAGGAGCTTCAGCTCGAGGATGATGGTGAGCTCGCGCATGGGCTCGCCGGGCTGGGCATAGCGCGGGGCCTGATTGGTGGCCGTGCGGAAGTTCCAGTTGCCCAGTCCGCCGCGACCGCCCTGGAGGAGCATGACCACCTGCCCGTCCTCGGTGACGTCGCAGATGTATTGGCCCGTCTCGGCGTTGTAGACCACCGTGCCGCAGGGCACGTCGATGTAGCGGTCCTCGCCGTTGGCGCCCGTGCTGCGGCTGGGGCCTCCGTGTCCGCCGTGCCCGGCAAAGACGTGACGCTCGTAACGCAGGTGGAGCAGCGTCCAGTAGTTGTGGTTGCCGCGCAGATAGACGTGACCTCCACGCCCGCCGTCGCCGCCGTCGGGACCTCCCTTGGGCACGTACTTGGCGCGGTGCATGTGCATGCTGCCACGGCCGCCCTTGCCCGAGCGGCAGCAGATTTTCACATAGTCTACGAAATTGCTTTCCATGAGCTGATATGCGCGGCTGGTGCGATGTTACTTGTTCTTCTCGTCAATCAGACGGAAGATGGCTTCAATCATGCCTTCCTTGCTGGGATAGGTTTCCCAGGCCACCACGTTGCGGATGCCTTCGCGGCCGAACCATTCCGAGAGCGGAGCGGTCTGGTTGTGATAGACGGCGAAGCGCTTCTTGATGGTCTCCTCGTTGTCGTCGGCGCGACCCTGTTCGATGGCGCGGTTGAGCAGACGGGCCAGCAGGATGTCCTCGCTGACCACCAGCTCGATCATCATGCCCATCTCGTGGCCACGCTCGGCGAGCATCTGCTTCAGGGCCTCGGCCTGGGCTATGGTGCGGGGAAATCCGTCGAAGATGACGCCGCGGCCGGCGGGCATCGTGTCGTAGACCTTGGCCAGGATGCTGATCATCAGCTCGTCGGGGATGAGCTGACCCTGGTCGATGTAGCCCTGGGCCACGCGGCCCAGCTCGGTGCCGTTCTTGATTTCACTGCGCAGCACGTCGCCCGTGCTGATGTGGCCCATGCCGTACTTCTCCACGATGGCGTCGCTGTAGGTGCCTTTGCCGGAACCTGGGGCGCCGAAAATGATAATGTTCTTCATTATATATTTTACCTTAAACCTTTTTCTTAACTCTTAACTAAGGTATAAATGTCGCGCACGTTGCGTCCGAAGCCGTCGTAGTCGAGGCCGTAGCCCACGATGAAGTCGTTGGGGATGTGCATGGCGCAGTAGCGCACGTCGAGCTCCACCTGCAGCTTGTCGGGCTTCAGGAGCAGGGTGCAGACGTCGATGCTCGCGGGGTTGTGGTGGCGCAGTGTCTCCAGCATGTAGGCCATGGTGAGGCCCGTGTCCACGATGTCCTCTACCACGATGACGGGCCGCCCGGTGATGTCGGTGTTGAGGCCAATCATCTCGCGAATCTCGCCCGACGACTGCACGCCCTGGTACGAAGCCAGCTTGACGAACGAGATTTCGCAGGGCAACGCGATGCGCCGCAGCAGGTCGGCCGCAAAGATGAACGAGCCGTTGAGCACAGCGAGGAAGACGGGCTCGCGCCCGGCATAGTCGCGGTTGATTTCATCGGCCACGCGGTCCACCTGGGCCAGTATCTGTGCCTCGGGAATCGAGACGGCAAACGTCTTGTCCTTCACTCTGATTGTCTGCATAATCGCGCGCTTTTTTGAAGTTTGCTGCAAAGGTAAGCAAAAAAATCCGAATAGGCACCCATCGGCCCGAAAGAATGTGGCCGGGCCGGAGAGATTCTTCGTCGCCAAACCGAAACGTGAACGACAATTATGACCATTCGGAATAAATAGCAAAAACAAAGCCCGCCGGCACAGTGGCCAGCGGGCTTCGCATTGTCTATCCCCCTCCTCGGAGGGGTTAGGGGAGGTCTTTTACTTCACAAACACCTTCTTGCCACCGATGATGTAGATGCCTCGTGTGGGCTTCTCCACGCGACGACCGGAGAGGTCGTAGATGGCGTCGGTATTTTGAACTTTGGATTTCGAATCTTGAACTGTCTCGATGCCGTCGGCCACGTTGTAGTACGTGCCGTCAGCAGCCTTGAGCACCACCATGTGGGTGGGGTCGAACACGGGATAGAGGTCTTCGCCCAGCAGCTGGTAGAAGAT
>CAMJRQ010000108.1 GCA_946408305.1 uncultured Prevotellaceae bacterium | reverse complement strand
TCTTCAACATTGACTATGTCGGCAGAAGCGAAGAATCTATGGTAACATCATGAAAGTTTGTCTCATGATTCGATAACCGCGGGTTCACGCTCTCGCATGTAACCATGGTTCTTCAGCACCCGCTTCGCGGGCAGAAGCGTCCCTTAGGCTGAGCTATCGAAGGTTGGACGCCTTCAGCGTCCCTGGGGGGTGATTCCCTTCATGGAGAGCGAGATGCGCTGGCGCTGGATGTCCACTTCGACGACGCGCACCATGACGTGCTGGTGGAGCGAGAGGACGGTGGTGGGGTCTTGGACGAAGTGGTCGGCCATCTGGGAAACGTGGACGAGGCCCTTCGTGTGGACACCCACGTCGACGAAGGCGCCGAAGCGGGTGATGTTCGTGACGATGCCCGGGAGCGTCTGGCCGGGACGCAGGTCGGCAATGTCGTGTACGGTGGGGTCGAACGCAAACTCGCGGAGCGGTTCCCGAGGGTCGCGTCCGGGCTTCTCGAGCTCGGCCATGATGTCGCGCAGCGTGGGCAGCCCCACATCGTCCGAGACGTAGCGCTCGATGTCGATGCGGTTGCGCTGCTCGGCGTTCTGCATCAGCTCGCCGACGGTGCAGCCGCCGTCGCTTGCCATCCGTTCCACCAGGGCGTAGCGCTCGGGGTGGACGGCACTGTTGTCCAACGGATTGTCGGCCCCGGGGATGCGCAGGAAACCGGCGCTCTGCTCGAAGGCCTTGGCGCCCAGGCGGGGCACGCGGAGCAGTTCGCGGCGCGAGCGGAAGGGGCCGTGCTCGGAGCGATAACTGACGATGCCGCGGGCCAGCGCAGGCCCCAGGCCGCTGACGTAGGTGAGCAGCCACGGGCTGGCCGTGTTCAGGTTGACGCCCACGCGGTTCACGCACGAAACGACCGTCTGGTCCAGGCTCTTGCGTAGGGCCGTCTGGTTGACGTCCTTCTGATACTGCCCCACGCCGATGCTGCTCGGGTCTATCTTGACCAGCTCGGAGAGAGGGTCCATCAGCCGGCGGCCGATGGAGACGGCTCCGCGCACGGTAACATCCTCCTGGGGGAACTCCTCGCGGGCCTGCTCGCTGGCGCTGTAGATGCTGGCGCCGTCCTCGCTGACGGAGTAGACCTGCACGCCGTCGGGGAGGTCGAGGTGGCGGACGAAGTCCTCCGTCTCGCGGCCGGCCGTGCCGTTGCCGATGGAGATGGCCTCAATCTGGTAGCGCTCGACGAGGTCCTGCAGGGTCATCATGGCGCGGACGCGCTCGCCGCGGGGCGGATGGGGAAAGATGACGTCGTGGTGGAGCAGCTGGCCCTGGGCGTCGAGGCAGACCACCTTGCAGCCCGTGCGGAAGCCCGGGTCGATGGCCAGCACACGCTTCTGCCCCAGGGGCGGAGCCATGAGCAGCTGCTCCAGGTTGCGCACGAAGATTTGGATGGCTTCCTCGTCGGCCCGTTGCTTGGACGAGGCCGCAAACTCGCTCTCGATGCTGGGGCAGAGCAGGCGGCGGTAGCCGTCGTCGACGGCCTCGGCCACGAGTTTCGAGGCCTCGCCGTTGCCCTTCACGAAGAGGCGGCTGATGCGATTGATGGCGGCCTCGTCGTCGACGCCAATCCTGACGCGCAGCACGCCCTCGGCCTCGCCGCGGCGCATGGCCAGCAGGCGGTGGCTGCTGCAACGGGCGAGCGGCTCGTGCCAGTCGAACCACGAGCGGAAGTTCTGCCCCTCGGCGTCCTTACCTTTTATAATATGGCTCTCGATGACGGCGTGGCGCTGGAAGGTGAGGCGCAGCGACTGGCGGGCGCGCTCGCTCTCGCTGACGCGCTCGGCGATGATGTCCTGGGCGCCGCGGATGGCTTGCTCGGCCGTCTCGATGCCTTTCTCGGGATTGAGGTAGCGCAGGGCAGCCTTTTCGAGGGGCGCGCCGTTCTGGGCCTGGATGATGTTGGCCAGCGGTTCGAGCCCGGCCTCGCGAGCCACCTGGGCGCGGGTGCGCCGCTTCTGCTTGTAGGGCAGATAGAGGTCTTCCAGCTCGGTGGCGTCCCATGTGGCCTCGATGCGCCTGCGCAGCTCGTCGGTGAGCTTCTCTTGCGCAGCGATGGTGTTGAGGATGAATTCGCGGCGGTGCTGCAGTTCGGTGAGCTGCTGGAGCAGGTTCTCCACGGCCGTCACCTCCACCTCGGTCATCCCGCCCGTGGCCTCCTTGCGATAGCGGCTGATGAAGGGGATGGTGGCGCCCTCCTGGAGCAGCTGGACGGTGTTATCTACGTAGGTCTGCTTCAGGCCCAGACGCTCGGCAATGACTTTTTTTAGTTCATAGTCCATAGTGCATAGTCGATAGTTCATAGTTTATCCACGGCAGAGGCGATTTCCAGCGCCACGCGACTCAGCCAGGGGATGTTCAGGTGGCTCTCGGCGCGATGGTCGGCAAACTGGGCAAAGGCCTCGAATTCGTAGGCGAGGCGGTGGCGCTGCAGGTCGGCCTCGAAGCGCTGGGGCTCCTGGCCGCGCAGGTGGAGCGTGAAGGCCCGGAGGGTGCTCACCGGCCCCTCCACCTCAATCCAGCCCCGCTCGCCCTGAATGGCTCCGTGCGAGAGTCCGTCGGAGTCCTTGGCTGCCGTCAGCGTGGCCACGAAGGAGGGGTACTGGAGCGTGAGCACGCCGCTCGTGTCGATGCCGTTGAAGCCGAGGTTGGCGGTGTAGCGGGTCGTGCGGGGCGGCCCGAAGAGGGCGATGCAGAAGCAGAGGTTGTAGATGTTCAGGTCCATGAGCGCTCCGCCGGCACACTGAGGGTCGAAAGCCGGAGTGAGCTCGCCCTGGAGGTAGCGGTCGTAGCGGCTGCTGTATTGCGAGTAGTTGCAGTCGACGATGCGGATGGTGCCCAGCTGGCGCACGGCCTCGTTGAGCTGCTGGAAGAGCGGCATGTAAATCAAGCTGAAGGCCGGCAGGCAGACCACTCCGCGGAGCATGGCCTCGTCGTAGAGCTCTTCGGCCTCGGCACGCGTGACGGTGAGGGGCTTCTCCACGATGACGTTCCGCCCGGCCTGCATGGCGCGAAGAGCATAGTGGTGGTGGACGTGGTTGGCATTCGCGATGTAGACGAAGTCGGCCTCGGCCTCGGCGAGCATGCGGTCGTAGTCGGTATAGACGAAGCCCGTGGGGGCATAGGCCATGCAGAGGTCGATGGCCCGCTCTACGCTCTGGCTGCGGGCGAAGATGCCCGTCACCTCGATGCTTCCGGCAAAGTCGCGATGGAGCATCTCCATGACCTCGCCCACAATCTTGCCTGTTCCTGCGATGGAGAGTTTCATGTCGGTTCTGGATTAGGGATCAACGGTGTAAAAAGGTTTGTAGGGCTGCGCGAGCACCGTCCCGTTGTCGGCGGTGAACATGCGCGAGCAGATGGTGTAGGGCTCGGCCTCGAGGGGGTGCTGCAGGGAAATCATGACGAAGAAGGCCTTGTATTCGTAGTCGGGCAGCCGGACGGGGATGTGGAGGCGGCGCTCCTGAGTGGGTTGCATTTCGATGGCGGGCTGGAAATGGCTGCGGCGGAAGTCGCGCGACTGGGAACGGGCCTCCCACACCTGGATGCCCACGACGCGGTCGTTGCCCTGGATTTCGAGGTCGAGGTGAGCCTCGGTGCCGTTCACGCTGACGGCGGTGCGCAGCGTGTTGTAGCGGCCACGGCGCAGCGTCTGGTGGAAGAAGGCCTCGAGCGAGAGCACGGCAGCGCGGCGGTCGCCCAGCCCGTGGCCCGCGTTGGGGATGTAGACGAGGGTGTTCGTGCCGGGGATGGAGTCGATGTAGTTCTTCACGGCGTCGGCCGTCCAGTATTCGTCGTTGGTGCCCATGAAGATCATCTTTGGCAGGCTGAGCTGCCGGCGATAGCTGTAGGGGTCGACGATGTCCACGAGTGCCCGTCCCTCGGGCGATGAGGCCGTTTCGGTGAGGCCCAGGTTGACGTAGTCCTTAATCTCGCGGCTGTAGTCGCCATAGACGCTCTTCTGGTAGGCCAGGCTGACGGGCATGTTGAGCATGTCGATGACCATCGGAGCGATGGCCACCACGCGTGGGTCTTCGGCCGACGCGGTGAGCCAGGTGGTCCATCCGCGCTTCGAGACACCGTTCACCACGAAACGGTCCACGCGTCGCCTGACGCGGCGCGAGGCTGCCAGTTCGGTGATGACGTCCATGGCCCGGATGGCCGTCTTGGTCATGGGCAGGAGGAGGGGCCACGTCTCATCGCCCGTCTGCTGGAACTGGTGGAAGGTGTAGGAAACGAGTTCGTCCTCGTACAGTCCGCCGAAGAGCGGCTGGC
The DNA here is from genome assembly GCA_946408305.1 of uncultured Prevotellaceae bacterium. The sequence goes on along the minus strand of CAMJRQ010000108.1, from coordinate 524 downwards.
GCGGCACTTGCCAGACGACGGCCGTCACGGCGCGGCAGTTGTGAGCCATGCGGCCCAGCGTCTGGATGGTCTCGTCCTGCCAGTCGTGGTAGCCAATCTGGCCTGTCTGCTCGTCCTCGGAACCGCCGGTCAGGTGGAGTAGGGCAGTGGCGTGCTTCACCCGCTTGGGGATGAGCACCACCATCTCGTGGTACCAGGGAATGCCGCGCCACGTCTGCGAGGTGAACCGCAGGCGATAGGCCCTTATGTCGTAAGCCCGGGTGCTGTCGACAACCTCCCAGCGGAAGGATGTGTCGCCATTGTCGATGTAGCGTTGCAAAGCCGTCTCATACGCGGAAGCCGAGGCTGACAACAGACAACAGACAACAGCCAGCAGACAACAGATTCTGTATTTCATAATCAACGAACTCCTAATTTTCTAATTTCTTATTTTCTTAACTCTTAATTCTTAACTCTTACCTTATCTGAGTTTGTGTTTCGTGAAGTGTTGTCGGACATAAAGGAAGTAGAAGGCGGCGCCGGCG
>CAMJRQ010000107.1 GCA_946408305.1 uncultured Prevotellaceae bacterium | reverse complement strand
CCTCCTGCTGGCTGAAGTCGGCGAGGCAGGTGGCACACCAGCAACCGATGCGCGAGTTCTGCGTGGCGGGAGAGTGGTTGTCGTAGCGCAGGTCGTCGTCAATCCAGACCACGCGCGGATGCACCTCGGCATAGGTGCGGGCCATCTGGCGCACATATTCGAGATAGGCTGGCTGGCGCGGACAGTTGCAGTATTTGGCCTCCACGCCGGTGGAACCCGTCCATCCGCTCCAGGTCTTGGCCACCCAGTCTTCGGGTTTCATCGAGGCGTCGCCGTGTCCGATGGTCATCTGCACCTGCAGCGAGGTGCCGATGCCCAGACGGGAGAGGTCTTGCTTGGCCTTCTTGATGACGTCGACATGGTTGCGATGGTCCTGCATGGGGGGCGTGGTGGTGCCGGTGGAGAACCACACTTCGTCGCAGGCCTCGGGGTGCTGCTTCAGGATGGAGAGCATGTCGGCCCAGCGTTCGGGCGTGTTGCTGTGCTGATAGCTGAAGCGCAGCAGCAGAATGGGTTGTTCATTCTCGGTGTTCGTCCCCCGGGCTGACGCACCCAGCGCCAGTGCTATGAGGGGAATGAAAATCAACTTCTTTGACATATCGTTTAATTCTTAATCCTTAATTTCAATCGTTTCTCCCCGCTTCATCTGCCGCTCGATTATCTGGCCCGTCCGGGGCGAACGGATGCGCAGCAGTCCGCCACGCTCGGAACGGACGCGGAGCGAGGTGAGCTGTCCGCCGCGCTTCTCGGCCGTGACGAGGAAGGCTCCCTGGGCCCGCAGGTCGCGGAAACTGATGTCCTGCCACTGGGCGGGCACGGCGGGGAACACCTCGATGACGCCCGTGTGGCTCTGGAGCAGCATCTCCTGCAGTCCGGCCGCAAAGGCGAAGTTGCCCTCGAGCGTGAAGGGACGGTAGAGGAACTTCGACTTGCCGGAGCGCGACTGGTCGCCATTGGCATGGAACGAGTTGCGCAGCGTGAAGCACTGTGCAAAGGTGCGCAGGGCCTCGGCAGCCTGCTCGCCGTGGAGGGCACGGGCCTCCATGTTGCCCAGCCACGAATAGGAATAGCCACACCAATAGTCGGGCCCGCGGCGGTGGAGCAGGGCGAGGGTGGAGTCGATGATGGCACAGTCCTCGGCCCCGTGGCTCTTGTCGATGAGGCCGAGGGGATGGATGGCCATGGCATGGGAGAAATGGCGGTGGGAATAGGAGTAGGGCATGCTGGGAGCGATGGTGAGCGCCCCCTGACGGTCTGTCGAGAACGGAGGCAGCTCGGAGGCCAGCTTGCGCCAGTGGGCGGCCTTGTCGGTCAGACGCAGCGAGTCGGCCATCTCGGCGGCGGCCGTGAAGGCGAAGCGCGTGAGCGAGAGGTCGTAGTTCGTGAAGTCGGTGAACCAGGCCGAGAGCTTGTTGTCGTTAATCTCGGGGCTCGAGGTGAACTCGAGCATGCGGCGTCCCTGACTGTCAATCACAGTCTGCTGCTCCAGGAAGAGGGCCACCTCGGCCAGGAAGGGATAGGCGCGCTGGGCCAGGAAGTCGGGGTCGGCCGAGTATTTCCAGTGGAGGTAGAAGTGATGGGCCAGCCATGCGCCGGTGGTCTGCGACATGCTGTACTGCACCCATCCGCCGATGAGGTGGCCGTCGAGCGAGCAGGTGCCGGGCACGTCGATGCCGTCCTTGCCGAAGAAGCTGCGGGTGAACTCGCGGAAGACGGGGCGTTGGTTCCAGAGGGTGTTCAGATAGGCCATGCCCTCGTCGAGATGGTTGCTGCTGTAGACGGGCCAATAGCTGAGCTGCGTGTTCAGGTCGTGGTGAAAATCGCCCTTCCATGGCGGCAGGCGCCCGTTGTCGGCCGTCCAGATGGCCTGGAGCGAGATGGGATAGGAGTCGCGCCGACTGGTGGAGCCCAGCTTATACATCTCACGGTCATACTGGCTTTGCAGGACCGAATCGGGCACGGCGAGGCTCGACTGCTGCCAGAAGTGGTTCCAATACTGCATGTGGCGGCGGAAACTCTTCTTGAGGCCGCGGCCAAGGGCTTGCTTCACCTCGTCGAGAGCATTCTCGCCCGAAAGCGACGAGGTGACGCTCCACACGCCCACCAGACGGTCGCCGCTGCGCCGCCATGCCACGGCCACGTCGTAATAGTAATCACCCCATCCGGGCTGATGATAGGTGATGAGGAAGGGTTCCTCGCTCACCGGGCCCTGCTTGTAGCCCAGCCCCGAGAGGGCCGAGGCACCGAGCCCGCCGTCGCCGTCGGTGTGGCGACCTTCGTAGTCGGGCGGCAGGAGCTCGGGGCGGAACGTGTCGGGCACGCCCTCGAAGACGAACCATCCCACGGGGCGGTCGGCCTGCACGAAGCTCTGCATCCGTGCCCCGCCCTGCCAACTGACCTCGCAGAGCGCATTGCGCAGGAAAACGCGCGAGGCCGTCACCGCTCCCAGCCCCTGCGAGGCGAACTCCATGGCTGCGCCGGGCAGTTTCGAGGGTGCCACGCCGCGCGAGGGTTGGTGCTCGAACTGGTCGATGACGGGCTTGTAGTCCTTCTTCCGAATCTGCTCCTTCACCCATTCGAACGAGAAACGCTCGCTCCCGTAGCTGTGCACAGGGCGCAGGTCCCACAGGTCGGTGCGGTCGAGCGAGAAGCGCAGCCGCCCGTCTTTCTGCCAGACGAGTTCGCCCACCGTGGCATTGCCCAGCGGAAGGGCCTCGTCCCAGACGGTGGCCAGGTCGGAGTACTGGAGGTCGCTCTGCGAGCGGGTCATCTCGGGCAATGCCGTCTTGGCTGCCATCGGCATGGCTGCGAGGAGGGCCAGGAGGAGGAGTGTCTTCTTCATCGTGTTTCTTTTAGAAATATAACAATTTGAGTTACAAAGTTAGCAATTTTTGCGCAATGTGCAAAATAAAAGCCTCAAATTACGTGGCTGTGGCCTGAAGAATAAACCCCAATCGGCCAGGCTGAATATGCACGAGGCCGCCAAAGATTCTTCGCAACAAAACGCAACGTGTTGCGAGGGCCGCCGGAACACGTTCCTCGGGCCATCGCAACACGTTGCGTTTTCCATTTCTCCTGTGTGTCTGTCCGGCAGGTTGCCGGGGGGAGGGAGTTGTTCCTTACCAGATATCCTCCGGCGTCTCGGGATTGTCGTAGACCTCCTTGGGGCAGAGCTCGATGTAGTCGAGGAACATCTCCTTCTTGTCGGTGTCGAGCACCGTCTTGAGCTTCAGGTAGTAGGTCTTGTCGGGATCCATGGTCTGCGTGACCATGATGCGGCGGTAGCAGCGGATGTCGTCGCGGGCCGAGTTGGCGGCTCCGAGGGCGGTGATGTTCTTGCCGCCCTTCAGATAGCCGTTGTTGCGCAGCTGCTTGTCTTTCTCGATGTTGTAGTCCTGGTCGTCGGTGTCGGGCACGGCTCCGATGTGGGCGGCCGAGGTGTTGGCACGGAAGTCGAAGGGGATGCCGGCCACGGGCAGATAGTCGGGGTCGGAGCCGAAATAGATCTGGGCGATGGAGCGCGAGAACTGCGAGAGGCAGGCATAGCGCAGCTCGTAGGTGCCGCGGCGGGGCACGGGCGGCAGAATGAACATCACCTCGAAGCGGCCAGTGCAGAGGATTTCGTCGGCATAGAGGTTCAGCGCATTGCAAGCCCAGAAGTTGGTGTAGCGGAGATTGCAGCCGTCGCTCAGCCAGAGGCCTTCGCAGTAGGGATAGACCGAGCGCGGGGGGATGTAGGCGAACTGCTCGTTGTTGACGTTGCCATGGGTGAGGGGCTTCTTGCGCACGTCGGAGTTGGTGAGCTCAGGCCACAGGACGAGGGCGTCGTAGCGGAGGCGCTCGCGGTGCAGGGCATCGCGCACCTCGTCGGTATAGGCCAGGGGCTCGTCGAGCTGATAGATGCAGGCGTTGATGATGTCGGAGAGCACGGCCTTGTCGGGCGTGCGGTTCACCAGATTGCCCTCGTAGCGCGGCTCGCAGCTCACCTCGTCGTTCGTGCCGGTGCGCCCATTGTCGAGCTTCGGGAAGCGGTTCAGGCGCACGCCGCCGCTCAGCTTGCTCTCGTAGAGCTTCAGCAGGCGCCGCTGCCCCATCGTCACCTGACATTCGTAGACGGGATTGCCCAGTCGGATGGGGTTGCTCAGGTTGTAACCCCGCTCGCTGTGGTGGATGACCAGGCGGTCGGCCACCAGACGGACGGGCAGGATGTGATACGTCACCCACTGGTAGAGCAGGTTCTCGGGCTTCGAGTAGTTCGCGTCGGCCTGGAAATGGTCGTCACGCGAATACTGCTCGTTGTCGAGCACCCATTGCTGGAGCTTCGGGATGAGGTCGGGGTCGGTGGGGTCGAGCCCCTGGCTGCGCCACAGGCTGTCGCTCTCGGCAAAGATGGTGTAGCCGTACTTGCGGTGCTCGGGCGTGTAGGCGATGTAGTTGCCCATGCCGGCCGCGTTGCAGTCCAGGAAGGCCGGGATGTCGCCCTGCTGGTAGAGGGTCTCGTAGCGCTCGTCGCGAATCTTGGAGAGGGTGTCCATCAGGCCGCAGGCCTCGATGGCACGGGCCATGACGAGGAAGCCCTCCTTCTTGTCGGCGATGAGACGGTGCAGGTAGTCGGCAGCCGTGATGTCCTGCGGCGCGATGACCTTCTCCATCTGGTGTATGATGCCGTTCAAGACGGGGATGTCGCGGTTGCGGACGCTTATCGGACAGTCGCCGTTGATGAGGAGTTCATCGGTACCCTTGCGATAGACGCTCAGCTTGTGGTCGTTCATCGTGGCCTGACCTATCTCGCCTCCGTCGGTGGTCGGGAAGTCGGTGGTCGGGTAGGCCTCGCTCAGGTCGCCGCTGT
>CAMJRQ010000106.1 GCA_946408305.1 uncultured Prevotellaceae bacterium | reverse complement strand
GCTGCCGTCGTTGCGCGCAATCTTCACCTGCTCGAACTGGAAGTCCTCGTCGAGGAAGGCCTCGGCATCGTTGATGACGAAGATGCCTTGGCTCGTGCCGCACCAGATGCGTCCGTCGAGGTCTTCGGTCATGCAGTAGAACTCGTTGGGGGAGTAGCTCGTGCCGTCCTGGTTGGTGATGGTGGTGTGGAGCCGGTGGCGGTCGTCGCGCACATTGTCGAGCGTGCCGCGCGTGTCGAAGCAGAAGAATCCGCGGTTCGTCATGCGGCGGCTGTTCAGGAAGATGAGGCCGCTGCTGTGCATGAGATAGTCGTCGCAGAGCGACACGCCGCGCAGTTCGTCGTAGTAGAGCGAGCCCCAGCGGCCGTTGGGCCGGCGGAAGCGCACGATGGTGTCGGTCTCGCTGTTCAGCATCCAGAGGTTGCCGTCGGCATCATACGTCAGGCCGGCGCACGAGACGTAGTTGTAGTATCGGCCTTCCTTCTCGTCGGGCACGATGCTGCGCAGGGGGCTGTTGTCGCAGTTGTAGAGGCGGACGAAGGCTCCGTCGCGATACTCGCAGAGCCCCACGCGGTGGAGGCTGGCAAAGTGGTGGGTGGGGTCGGAGGGGTCCTCGACGAGGTGGGTGGTGTTGGAGAGGTTCAGGTGGGGATAGGCTTCGGGGATGTCCATCTCCTGGAAGTTGGTCCAGACGCCGTCCTCGTAGTACATGGCCGTGGCGGGGTTGAAGATGCCAGAGATGGTGTTGATGCCTCCGGCCACGAGCAGGCGGTCGCCCAGCCACTGCATGCGGTAGCAGAGGTCGTGCTTGGGGCTATTGGGCTTGATGGGGCCGGCCACCTTCGTCAGCTCCGAGCCGTCGGTGCGGTAGCCGATGAGCCCGTCTTCGCCCTGGCTGGCCCAGAAGATGCCGCCGGCGTGGGAGACGTCGTTCCAGGTATTGGGCAGGGAGAGGGTGGTGACGTCGGCCGTCGATGTGCAGAAGGAGAGGCTGTTCGCGTTGAACCACAGGAGATAGTCGCCCGACGTCTTTAGCGTCTGGGCACCGTTGTTTGCCACGCGGCTGTTGTAGCCGCCCGCCAGGTTGATGCGGAAGACGGCTCCCCACGTGAGGCCATACAGCGCTCCGCCGTGCCAGGCAAGGCTCTGCCAGGTGACGTTGTCGAGCTGCGTCCAGTTGTTCTTCTGCTGCATGTTGGCCGTGCGGGGGCAGGAGTAGAGCCCCGTGGCGGTGCTCAGGAAGATGGTCTCGGGCGAGAAGGCCACGGAGAGAATCTTCAGGTCGAGCTGGTAGGTGTTGCCGAAGGTGCCCTCCTGCATGTCCACCTCGACGAGGCCGAAGCCTGTGACGATGTAGGCCATGTGCCCGTCGGTGCAGACGTGCTTCACCTCCTTGTTGGGCAGTGTCTTGTCGCGCAGCGCGGAGAGGTTCACCACGCGGTCGTCGGCGTCGAGCAGGTCGATGTTGCCGTCGTCGTAGACCAGGATGAGGCGGGCGGCCTCGCTGCTATAGGCCATGTGGGTGATGCGGACGCCGTTCAGATGGTGCTGGCTGTCGTAGGTGCGCACCTCGGTGTCGTCCGTGTTGTAGGCGAGCAGGTTGCCGTCGCAGAGCGAATAGACCGTATGGCCCGCCACGATGTTCTGCGTGGCCTGAGAGTAGGAGCGATAGAGTTTCCACTCTCCAATCTGCTGGGCCTGAAGCCAGCAGGGCAGCAGCCACGCGAGGGCAAGGAGCAACTTTCTCATATCTGGAAAACTTAAGTTATAGCTTCAGCAGGAAGGCGGCCAGCCGTTCGATGGCCCGCCCGCGGTGGCTGATGGCGTTCTTGGCCTGGGCATCCATCTGGGCGAACGAGGTGGGGCGCCCTTCGGGGGCAAAGACGGGGTCGTAGCCGAAACCGGCCTCGCCGGCGGGCTCGCGGAGTATCTCGCCCTCGACGATGCCCTCGAAGAGGTGTTCGCGACCGTCGAGCAGGAGCACCACGGCGGTGCGGAAGCGAGCCCGGCGGTTGGGGGCTCCCTGCAGCTTGTCGAGCAGGCAGCGTATGTTGGCCTGGGCGTCGTGGCTCTCGCCGTAGCCGTTCATCTGGCCGAAGCGTGCGGTGTAGACGCCGGGCTCGCCGCCCAGGGCCTCTACCTCGAGTCCCGTGTCGTCGGCAAAGCAGTCGATGCCGTAGTGCTCATAGACGTAGCGGGCCTTCTGCCGCGCATTGCCTTCGAGCGTCGTGGCCGTCTCGGGGATGTCCTCGTGACAACCTATGTCGGCCAGCCCCTTCACCTGGAAGCGGCTGCCCAGTATCTGCCTCACCTCCTCGAGTTTGTGGGCATTGTTGGTGGCCATTACAATCTCTCTCATCCTTTCTTTATCTTGTCGAATCCTTCGCCGAAGACGCCCTCCACGTTGCTCATCGAGACGAAGGCGGAGGGGTCTGTCTCGTGGATGAGGCGGAAGATGTGGCGGCTCTCGTATTTCTTGGCCATGATGAGCAGCACGGGGCGTTTCTCCTTGCTGTACCAGCCCTCGCCGCTCAGCACGGTGACGCCGCGCTCGAGCCGTGTGGCCACCAGCGTGGCTATCTCCTCGTGCTTCTCCGAGATGATGATGAACTGTACGCTCTGCCGCGCTCCGTTGATGACGTAGTCGAGGAAGTTGTTGCTGATGAACATCGTCACGTAGCCGAAGACGGTGATCTCGATGCTGTGGGTCTGCAGGTAGCCGCAGCCGATGATGAAGATGTCCAGGAAGAGCAGCATGCGGCCCAGCGAGACGTTCCAGTATTTGTTGACGCACGAGGCGATGATGTCCGTGCCGCCCGTGCTGCCGCCGCTCATGAAGACGATGGCCAGCCCCAGTCCCTCCATCAGACCGCCGATGACGACGGCCATGAACTTCTGGTCGCCCACGATGCGCGTGAGCACCTCCCGGCCGTCGGGGCCGATGCCGGTGGTGAGGGCGTTCTGGATGACGCCTATGAGGAACGAGACGAAGAAGATGCCATAGATGGTGCGCACGAAATAGCGCCACCCCATGACGCGCACGGCCAACAGCAGCAGGAAGACGTTGATGAAGAGGTACGTCAGGTTGGCATGTATGCCCGTGGAATAGAAGACCAGGGTGGAGATACCGCTCACGCCGCCGCTGACGATGCGATAGGGCAGCAGGAAGCACGTGTAGCCCAGCGAGTAGACGATGAGCCCGGCCGTCATCTGGGCGTAGTCCTTGGTCAGTTGCCAGGGGTTGGCCCCTCCGCAGAGTTTCTTAATCAATTCTTTCATAAACTCAGGGCTTTATGATGTTGAAACCGTTGCCATAGACACCCTCCACGCGGCTCTGCGAGACCAGTGCGGCGGGGTCGGCCTCGTGAATCATGCGCAGAATCTTCACCTGTTCGCGTTTGTGGGCGATGGTGATGAGCACCTTGATTTCCTGGTGGCTATAGTATCCCTCGCCGTTGAGCAGGGTGACGGAGTGGTCCGTCTCGTGGATGATGCGCTCGCTGATTTCCTGGGCGCGGTGGGTGAAGATGATGAACTGCACGTCCTGGCGGGTGCTGTTGATGAAGAGGTCGACCACGTAGGTGTAGATGGCCAGCGTGACATAGCCGAAGACCACCATGCGCCAGTCGTGGAAGATGGGCCAGCACGAGGCGATGACCAGCAGGTCGAGATAGAGCATCACGCGGCCGAGCGACACGTTGCGGTACTTGTTGACCAGCGTGGCCACGATGTCCCATCCGCCCGTGCTGCCTCCGGCCAGCAGCACGATGGCCACTCCCACGCCGTTGAGCGTGGCGCCCAGCACGCAGGCCATCGAGTCCTGGCCCTCGCCCAGCAGCTGGATGAGCTGACCGCTCTGGTCGGTCATCAGCGCCTGCCCCATGCTCAGGAAGAACGACATGGAGAGCACGGCATAGGCCGACTTCACCACAAACTGCCACCCCAGCGGCTTGAAGGCGATGGAGAGCAGCAGGATGTTGGCCAGCAGCACGGCCAGGCTGATGGGGAAGCCCGTCACGTAGTAGAGGATGGCAAACATGCCCACCATGCCGCCCGTGGTGATGTGGTAGGGCAGCAGGAAGGCGGCCCATCCGAACGAGTAGATGGCCATGCCCAGATTGATGGAGAGGAAGTCCTTGACGAACTCCCAGACGTGTGCCTTAGTGGGTTTCATTCCGATGTGTTACTGAGGCTTCACCACGATGTTTACGATGCGGCCCGGCACGGCGATGGTCTTCACCACCTGCATGCCGGCCATGTATTTCGCGGCCTCGGGGGCCGAGAGGGCCAGCTCGGTCATCTGCTGCGGAGTGGCGTCGGCGGGGAAGTCGAGCGAGAAGCGCACCTTGCCGTTGAACTGCACGCCCAGCCGGACGCTGCTCTCCACCAGATACTTCTCGTCGCACTGCGGCCAGCGGGCATCGCAGACCGAGCCTTCGTGGCCCGTGGCCTGCCAGAGTTCCTCGGCGATGTGGGGCGCAAAGGGTGCCAGCAGGACGATGGCCTGCGAGAGCACCTCGCGGTTGCGGCACTGCTGCTGGGCCCATTCGTTGGTGGCCACCATGAAGGCGCTGATGCTGGTGTTGTAGCTGAAAGTCTCGATGTCGGACGTCACCTTCTTGATGAGCTTGTGGAGCGTCTTCAGGTTCTCGGCCGTGGCCTCGGCCTCGGAGGTCTGGAGCTGGCCGTCGCGGTCCCAGAAGAGTTGCCAGAACTTCTTCAGGAAGCGGTGGCAGCCGTCGATGCCGTTGGTGTCCCAGGGCTTCGACTGCTCCACGGGACCCAGGAACATCTCGTAGAGGCGCAGCGTGTCGGCACCGTAGCGCTCCACAATCATGTCGGGGTTGACCACGTTGAACATCGACTTCGACATCTTCTCGATGGCCCATCCGCAGACGTATT
>CAMJRQ010000105.1 GCA_946408305.1 uncultured Prevotellaceae bacterium | reverse complement strand
GCGCCGCAGCCGCTCATCATCGAATACAACTGCCTTGCCGACACAAAGCCCATCGCACCCGTGTCCTTCCAATAGAGGATGCCCGGGTTCGTCCGGTAGTAGTGGTCTGAAATCCAGAGCCCTCCGTTCTCGATGTAGCCTTCCTGGCCCGACACCGAGGCCACAATCTGATACTGGTGGTTGTTCACCAGGTTGCTGAATTCGAACTTCACGCTGGCCGACCTCTGCGCCTCGAGGCTCAGTGCCTCGTTCTTTGTCGTCGAGGCCCACCAGTAGCTGCCGTCGTCCGCCTCCACCCAGAGCTGCAGCCTGACGGTACCTTCGAACGCCTGGTTGCTCTGGTTCTTCACGGTGGCCGTCCCCACCAGCTTGTTGCCGTAGATGTTGTTGTTCTGCTTGTTCTGGATGTTGATGCTCGCGAGTCTCAGCTTCGAGGCCGTGCCGTTTCGGGTGATGTCCACCGTGGTGTGGCCCATCTCCTGTGTGCCGGCATCGTTGCTGCAGACCCAGATGTTGTAGGTGCCTGCCTCCTCGGGCATGAAATAGAAGCCTGCCGTGGCTGTGCCGCCCTTGGGCACTGTGAGGGCGGCGCGACTGATGTGGGTGCCCTTCGCGGTAGTCTGCGAGGCGAAGAGATAGACCGTGCCGTAGTATTCGTCGGCCAGGTTGCGGAACCTGACGGACACCTGCTGGTTCTCCCCCACCTTGCGCATTCCGGCGAAGAGGAACGTGTCGACGGCCACCTGGAGCGAGCGGGTGACGTGTTCGAGCGACGTCAGGCCCAGCGAATCCACCGTGGCGCGGACAAACTCGTGACGGTGGTAATAGGCTGGCTGCCACTCTTTTTCAGTCAGCTTTCGCGAGCCGGGGACCAGAATGTGGGTCCCCACGGGGAGGGCCCCTCTCAGGTTGAACGAAACGTTGTGCGTCGAGCTCGTCTCCATTGCCGTGATGCTTTTCGACAGACCCACGGGCACCATCTGCCGGGCCTCCTCGTCCCACTTCAGCATGCTCGTCACGAAGCTCTGCTTCTCGCCCGTCATGTTCTTGTAGGCGACGGTGACCATCGAGCTGCGGGTCGTGGTGCTTGTCACGTTCAGCCAGGGTTTCTCCTTGTCGTCGGTCTCGTCGGGCAGACGCAGGCGGATGACGCCAGCCTGCCCCATCGTGTATCCGTCCGACGTGCTGCTCGAACCCAGCCCCGTCTCGCCGCCCGGCTGCAGCTGTGTGATGAGATACCATCCGTCGCTGCCGCCTCCCCAGCCCCAGTTGACGTGGAAGAGCCCCTTGCCGTCGTATCCGTCGATGACGAAGGCGTGGCCCGCCCCCGTCGAGAAGCCCTGATAGATGACGGGGCGTCCGGCTTCGAGCTCGTCATAGAGCAGCTGGGTCCAGTCCTCCAGGTCGTATTCGCCGCGGTTTATCCATCGCAGGCAGTCGTCGAAGTCGAAGTAGTCCACCGAAGCCGTCAGGGCCCATGTCACCGAGGCGCCCGACTCGCCGCCGTAGCCCATCCTGACGGCCTGACCGACCATGGCCATGTAGTCGGCCACGGCCTTGCGCTGCGCCTCGGTCTCGCCGCCGTGGTATTCGTCGAGCATGTTGTCCCAGTCGATGGGCGTACCGGCGGGGATGGCCGGCATCGTCACCGTCTTCCTCTCTCCCGAGGCCAGGGTGTAGGTGTTCGTGTGGGCGGGGATGGTGCCCACGGTGCGTGGCGGCCAGCGCAGATGGGCCATGGCCTGCGCGTAGGCCACGGCTGTGCAACCCGCGGCGGGCTGGGCCGTCGTTCCGTCTTCGCGGTAATATACGGGGCAGCTGTCGTTGTAGGGGCTGCCCTGGTTCCATTTCGTGCGAATCAGCGCCGGCACGGAGTGGCGCGTGAAGGTCACCTTCCGCCGCTCGGCCCTGCGCGCCCGGGGCTGCGCGGCCTCGTCGGCATACCAGCCGAGCATGTCGCGCAGAGCCGGGGGAAGAGTCTCGGCGTCGAAGCTTCCTCGCTCGGCATAGCCCAGCACGGGTTCGTCGGCGTCGTCGCCCGCCACAATCACGTAGCCGCGGTCTCCACCCGCGTCGAACACATAATAGGCAGCGCTCTCCTCGCCTTGTGCCCCGGGCCGGCGCGGAGCCTTCCGGGGGTCTGCGTTGCTCGTCATTACCACACCGCGCTCGGCCAGGAAAGCCCGGGCCGTGGCGCGCGCCGTCGCCTCGTCGATGGATGCTGCGCGCGCCGTCTGTGCGGCCAGCATCAGGACGGTCGCCGCCAGGGCAGCCACGTTGCGTCCGTTTCTCGTACCTTTTATCATCGTCTGAATAGTATTTTTCGGTTTTTGTTGCGTCATCTTTTTCGTGCCAATTAATTGGGTATGCAAAATTACGGAAAAACTGCGAGACGGGAAAGCGCGAGGCCGTTAAAAAACCTTATCAGCCGACGTTTTGCACAGAAAAACGGAACTGTTTTAACCCAAGGTGGGGGGACTGCCCCACCCCACTCTCCCCGAACGAAACAGTCATCGGAAAAGCACAGTGTTCCTTTGCCCCCCCCAAAAACGCAATACGTTGCGACGGTCGTCGCAACACGTTCCTCGGGCCATCGCAACACGTTCCTTTGACTATCGCAACACGTTGCGTTTTATCTCGGCGCGGGGATTGCCTGTTTTCGCTTTGCATCGTGCATTTTGGGACTCCTTATTTGGCGTTCTGCCGAAATTGCCGTAATTTTGCAAGCGGCGAGAATCCTCGTTTCAACAGTTCCTTTAAAGTTAAAACATTAAAAGGATGACATTTAAACATTTAATGTATGTACTTACAAGCAGAGACGATTGAGGCTGGACAGCAGGTGCTGCAGGCCGTGGAGAAGGGCCAGCTGGGCCATTTGTTGCAGCAATTGGTGGACATGGGCGTCGGGGCCGGCAAGAGTGTGCTGGTGGCGGTGCTCATCTTCGTGGTGGGACGCTTCGTGGTGAAGCTGGTGAACCGCCTGGTGGCGGGGATGCTGGAGCGGCGGGGCGTGGAGCCCACCATCGCCTCGTTCGTGCGCAGTTTTGTGAACGTGCTGCTCATGGTGCTGCTCATCATCTCGGTGGTGAGTGCATTGGGCGTGAACACGACGTCGTTTGCCGCCCTGCTGGCCTCAGCGGGCGTGGCCGTGGGTATGGCGCTGAGTGGCAACCTGCAGAACCTGGCGGGCGGCATACTGCTGCTGCTCTTCAAGCCCTACAAGGTGGGCGACTACATCTCGGCGCAGGGCACCGAGGGGGTGGTCAAGGCCATTCAGATTTTCCACACGGTGATCACGACGGTGGACAACAAGGAGGTGTTCGTGCCGAATGGTGCGCTGAGCAGCGGCACGGTGGTGAACTACAGCCGGAACGACGTGCGGAGGGTGGACCAGGTGGTGACGGTGGAGTATGGAACGGACGTGGAGACGGTGCGCCGGGCGGTGCTCGACATTGCCGAGGCCGACAGCCGCATCCTGGCGGAGCCGGCGCCCTTCGTAGAGGTGGTCGCGCTCTCGGAGAGCAGCGTTGACTTCACGGTGCGCCTGTGGGTGAAGACGGCCGACTACTGGCCCGTCTACTTCGCCATGAACCGCCGCATCTACGAGGAGTTCAACCGCCGCGGCATCGGCTTCCCGTTCCCGCAGGTGCAGGTGCACCAGAGCTGAGAAAAGCCTCACCCCAACCCCTCTCCAAGGAGAGGGGCTATTTTTTTATATATCACCGCTTCTTATACTCCCCTATAGGGGGCTTAAGAGTTTAGAATTAAGAGTTAAGAGTTAAGAAAAATTCTACACTCCCCCTTCAGGGGGCTTGGGGGCTGTCCTCCTCCCCCCTGGGGGAGGCCAGGAGGGAGCTTTGGGGGCCAGTGGTGAGGCTATCCAGAAAATGGAACATCTCGTTGCGAGCTTTGGCGTTGTTGCCGACGGCAGCGATGATGTGACCGGCCCCATCGTAGGCGTGGAGGTAGTGAGGGACGTTCATCCGCTTGAGCTGTGGAACGTAATAGCCGGGACCGAAACCGCCGAACGCTCCACCGGGAAGGACCACGTGGTCGTAGGGAACGAGCGGGTCGGACGTCCCGTGGAAGGCCAGGATGGGACAGGGCCGCTGCTGCCAGACGAGCGTGTCGGTCTGAGCCAGCCAGATACCTCCGGCCAGTGGGATGACGGCGGCGTAGTTGAAGCCTCGGGGCAGACGCGACTGGGCCAGCGAATCGGCGTTACAAATGAGATACTCGGCCGTTAGCGAATTGGTGGCGCCCGCCGAGGAGCCGCAGACGACGATGCGGCCGGTGTCGGCCTGCCACTCCTCGGCATGGTCTGCGAGATAGCGCGTGGCGTCGAAGAGGTCTTCCACCCCCATGAGAATGGCCTGCGAATAGGACGAGGCGAAGTTGGCGGAATCAATCTCCACGCCCTGCTCCTTGATGGCCTTGATGCCCAGACGATAGTCGATGCCCACCGCCACGTATCCGTGGTGGGCCGCATCCACGAGGAACTGGCGCCCGTCCTGCCGCCGTCCGCTCTCCCATCCGCCGCCAAAGGTGAATATCATCACGGGGCGGCGCGCGCTCTCCGTCATGGCCGCAGAATCGAGATATACGTCCATTCGCAGGGTGTCGGCGCCCTTCACTGCGTAGGAGAGGGTCGTCAGACTCATGTGCTCGCCCAGCGGACGCTCGTGGCAGCCGACTATAAAGGGAAGGAGCAGCAGGGGGAGAAGAACAGCCCCCAAGCCCCCTAAAGGGGAGTGCAGGGGGAGAAGAACAGCCCCCAAGCCCCCTAAAGGGGAGTGCAGGGGGCTTCCTTGAGTTTTGTCTGATGCGCGGTTCATTTCTCTTATGGTTAAAAAGTTAAAACGTTTAAAAGTTACTCCTCCCCTCAGTCCTTCGGACAGCCTTGCCCTCCGTCGCTTCGCTTTCAGCCCCTC
>CAMJRQ010000104.1 GCA_946408305.1 uncultured Prevotellaceae bacterium | reverse complement strand
CGCGGATGATTTGTTTCTTTGCAGCCAGCACCTCTGCGCTGATTTCGTCCCAGCGGCGGTCCAAGTCGGCCTGCGCCTCTTCGGGAATATCCTCGCCATGCTTCTCGCGCAGCACGCCATACTCGTCGCGCAGCACGTCATATTTCTCCTCCAAGGCGCTGAGCAGACGGCGTGCCTCGGCCAGCTTCATGTTCTGCGCCGAGCCCTTGGTGATTTCGCCCATGCCCTCCTTGATGGTCACTTCGATGGGTGTGCCGTCGGCAATTACCGAGCAGACCAGAGGGGCGTGCCTGTCTGTGCTGCGGTCTATCACCACTATGGTGGCCTCGGCCGTGTCAACGACAAACGTCACGACGCTGTCCTCCACGCTCTGGGCTTCCAGCAGAGGGCTCAGTTTGCCAAACGTGTTCAGGTAGACGGGCTTCGGGTCGCCCAGCTCGCCCACCACGCGAATCTCCGTCCTTGAGTTCGTCTTAGTTTCCGTGCAGGCCGCCAGGCAGAGGGCAGCGAGCATTGTCATGAGGATGTTCTTTTTCATAATTCCTTTTTTACAGTGTCCTGACTGCAAAAGTACAAATACTTTTCCAGGCCGCCATGCCTCGGATAAACATTTTTGCAGCACCCTCCCCAAACGGCGTTTTTACTTGCCTCTTACACCTCGGTGTAATAGTTTTACACCCCGGTGTAATAGTTTTACCGCGTGGTGTAAAAAACGTGTAACGAGGCAACGTCGCCCGGGCGCACGAATAAATAATGTGGACTCTGCGGGCGCTATTCTTCAAAAAAACCGTATCTTTGCGGCACGAAAAAGAAACAGAGGCATGACACAGAAGGAAATAGCCGAAGACATTCAGCAGGCCGTCGACGTGATGCGCCGCGGAGGCATCATTCTCTATCCCACCGACACCATTTGGGGCATCGGCTGCGATGCCCGCAACGAGGAGGCCGTCAACCGCATCTACGCCCTCAAGCAACGCGACGACAGCAAGGCGCTCATCTGCCTGGTGGACAGCGCCAACCGCATGCAGCAATATTCGCGCTCGATTCCCGACGTGGCCTGGGACCTCATCGAATACGCCGAGCGGCCCCTCACGCTTGTCATCGACGACGCCATCAACCTGGCCCCCAACCTGGTGGCCGCGGACGGTTCGGTGGCCATGCGTGTGACCCGCGAACGCATCAGCCACGACCTCTGCTACCGATTCCAGCGAGCCGTGGTCAGCACCAGCGCCAACCTGAGCGGGCAGCCCGCGCCGAAGAACTTCATGGAGATTGCGCCCGAGATATTGGAGGGCGTGGACTATGTGATGAAGGCCCGTCAGAACGACGTGACGAAGGGACGGCCCAGCCAGATTGTGAAGCTGGCGCGCGACGGACAGATTACGTTTATAAGGAAATGAGCGGAAGAGACCTCATAGCCTACCTCATCCGATGGCGCCGCCGCCATCTGAGCGACAACCAGTCGCTGCTCATCATCAGCCTGATGGTGGGCGTGCTGACGGCTCTGGCCGGACTGCTGCTGAAGTGGCTCATCGGCACCATCGAGCATCTGCTCACGCGCGGCTTCCTCTCCGAGGGCGCCAACTGGCTCTATCTGGTCTATCCCGTCGTGGGCATCTGGCTGACGATGCTCTTCATTCGCCACGTGGTGCGCGACGACATCAGCCACGGCGTGACGAAGATTCTCTTCTCGCTGGCCCGCAACCAGAGCAAGCTGAGGCTGCACAACACGTGGTCGTCCGTCGTGGCCTCGGCCATTACCATCGGCTTCGGAGGCAGCGTGGGAGCCGAGGCACCTATCGTCCTGACGGGCAGCGCCATCGGCAGCAACCTGGGCCGCCTTTTCAACATGAGCCGCAAGCAGATGATGGTGCTCGTGGGCTGCGGTGCTGCCGGAGCCGTGGCGGGCATCTTCAAGGCGCCCATCGCCGGACTGGTCTTCGTGCTGGAGGTGCTGATGATTGACCTCTCGATGACCAGCCTGCTGCCACTGCTCGTGTGCAGCGTCACGGCGGCCAGCCTCACCTTTGCCATCTCGGGCACGAACCCCGTCTTCGAGTTCCATTTGCAGGACGCCTTCCAAGTGAGCCGCATCCCGGCCTACCTCTTGCTGGGCATCGTCTGCGGCCTGGTGGCCCTCTATTTCACCCGCACGATGAACGGGCTCGAGTCGGCCTTCCGCCGTCTGGGCGGACGCTATCAGCGCCTGCTCGTGGCCGGAGTCATCCTCAGCCTGCTCATCTATCTCTTCCCCCCGCTCTATGGCGAGGGCTACGACTTTATCGAACTGCTGCTCAACGGCTCGGGCGAACAGGACTGGGCCGAGGCCATGAACCGCTCGCTCTTCTACGGCCACGGCCGCATGCTGCTGCTCTATCTCTCGCTCATCATCCTCTTCAAGGTCTTTGCCACCACGGCCACCAATGCCGGCGGCGGCTGCGGCGGAATCTTTGCACCCAGCCTGTTTCTGGGCTGCGTGAGCGGTTTCGTCTTCAGCCACCTCTGGAATCATTACGATGTGTTGGGGATGGCGATTCCCGAGCGGAACTTTGCCATGCTGGGCATGTGCGGACTGATGAGCGGTGTGATGCATGCCCCCCTCACCGGCATCTTCCTCATTGCCGAGCTCACCGGAGGTTACGACCTTTTCATGCCGCTGATGATAGTGGCCGTGTGCGCCTATCTGACTATCAACGTCTTCGAGCCTCACAGCATCTATGCCATGCGGCTGGCACAGCGCGGCGAGCTGCTCACGCACAATGCCGACCACTCCATTCTGACGCTTCTGAGCATGGACAGCGTCATCCAGCACTACGACCAGGTGCTGCGTCCCGACCAGACGCTGGGCGACGTGGCCTCGCAGGTGAGCAACAGCCGCAACCATGTCTTTCCGGTGGTGAACCGCCAGATGCAGTTCATCGGCGCCGTCTATCTCGACGACATCCGCCACCTCATTTTCCGCACCGAGCTCCACCGTCAGTTCCAGGTTTCCCAGTTGATGAAACAGCCCGAGGCGCTCCTTCACGTCTCGGACCCGATGGACCAGGTGGTGGCCACGTTCGACCGCACCCGGGCCTGGACGCTCCCCGTGGTCGACGGCGAGGGCGTCTTCGTGGGCTTCATCCGCAAGAGCACCATCCTCTCGGCCTATCGCCAGCTGCTGGCCGAC
The DNA here is from genome assembly GCA_946408305.1 of uncultured Prevotellaceae bacterium. The sequence continues at coordinate 1,816 of CAMJRQ010000104.1, read as the reverse complement.
TATTCCACCGAGTGAAGCCTTCAGCGTAGCTCCGTCTCCCAGTCATCGTCTTCTATCCACAGGTTCAGTCTGAGCGTGCCGCACAGCAGCAGCGCGTAGAGCAGGCAGACCATCCAGAGCGGGATGCTCAGGTCGCGCAGCACCAGCCCCGGCAGACTGCTCCATGCCTTCACCAGCCATAGCTCGCATCGCAGCAACGCGGCCAGTGCGCCCACCAGCAGCGGGGCAGGCCAGGCGAGGGCGAAGAAACCCAGATAGATGACGCATGAGCTGATGGGAACGAGCAGCAAGTTGATGAACACCGAGCCCAGCGGGAGCGAGTGGAAGAAATAGGCCACCATGGGAGCCGTGCCTATCTGGGCTGCCAGCGAAACGCCGATGGGCCGGAGCAGTGCGCCCCAGCCCAAGAAAAGACGGTAATAGCGGCGCTCCACGGGCCGATAGAGTGTCAGGATGAAGAAAACCGAGGTGAAGGAGAGCAGAAAGCCGATGTCGGTCACCGCATCGGGCCACCATAGCAGGATGACGAGGGCTGCCACGGAAAGCGAGTGAAGCGGCGGAACCTGCCGTTCGGCCAACGAGGCGACGGTGAGAATCGTCAGCATGACGGCGGCACGCACCAAGGAGACGGGTAGACCCGTCAGCAGAGCGTAGCCCCAGATGCAGAGCAGGATGGGAGGCAGGGCATGCCATCGCCATCGCGAGAAGCGCACCCAGCGGATAAACAGCAAGTAGAACATTCCGTAGAGCACGCCCAGATGGAGACCGCTCAGGGCCAGCAGATGGGCCGTGCCCGAGTCGGAAAAGGCGCGGCGCGTCTCTCGGCGGAGTCCGCTCCGCTCGCCCAGCAACATGGCCGAAGTCACGGAGAGTGCCTCGTCATCGTCGAGCCCCGCCTGTTGTATCCGCCCGACGAGCCGCATCACCCGCTGGCGGGCATTGGAACGGAAATTGGCCATGGCTGCGCTGGTGCGTCCGCCCGACGGAAGGGCCGACAAGCGGCAGAGGCTCATGCGGCTGCATCCGAGCAAGAGCCAGAAGAGCACACCCAAGCCGAGGGCGACATTGGTGCGACGCCTGAGAAGGGATTTCAGGAGGAGCACGCCGAGCGTGGCGGGCAGGAAAAAGAGGGTGGGGCAGTGGTGCCCGATGAGCAGTCCGACGAGGAAGAGCAGCGTTCCCCAGACGATGGGGAGGCGGGGTCTCATAGGGCGCGCAGCCGGCGGCAGGCCTCGAGCGGGTCTTCCGAGGCGAAGACGAAGCTGCCGGCCACCAGCACATCGGCTCCGGCCTCGCGCAGCTGTCGGCCTGTCTCAAGGTTCACGCCGCCGTCCACCTCGATGAGCGCCCGGCTGCCCGTCTCGCTGATGAGGCGACGAAGCTGGCGCACCTTGTCGAGGGTGTGGGGGATGAACTGCTGTCCGCCAAAGCCGGGATTGACGCTCATGAGAAGAATCAGGTCGGCCTCGGCAACGATGTCTTCGAGCATTGCCACGGGCGTCGACGGATTCAGCGTCACTCCGGCCATCATGCCCGCCTCGTGAATCTCGTGGATGGTGCGGTGGAGGTGGGTGCAGGCCTCGTAGTGGACGTTCATCACCCGGGCACCCAGCTGGCGCACCTCGTTGACGAACTTCTGCGGCTCGACGATCATCAGGTGTACGTCGAGCGGTTTCTCCGAGAGGCGGGCCACGTGTTTCAGGACGGGGAAGCCGAACGAGATGTTGGGCACGAAGACGCCGTCCATCACGTCGAGGTGCATCCAGTCCGCACAACTGCGGTTGAGCCACTCAAATTCCTTTGCCAGACAGGAAAA
>CAMJRQ010000103.1 GCA_946408305.1 uncultured Prevotellaceae bacterium | reverse complement strand
AGGAAGATGAATACGTCACACAGTTCAATTACAAGGGCTTCCGCTACGTTCAGGTGGAGACACAGACAAAAGTGGAGATGTCGCTGACGGCATGCTTCCTGCATAGCGATGTTCCGCAGGTGGGAACCATTCAGGCCTCGAATCCCATCATCGCGAAACTGATGCATGCCTCGCGAATGTCCTATCTTTCAAACCTTATGGGCCTCCCGACAGATTGTCCCCAGCGCGAGAAGAACGGGTGGACGGGGGATGGCCATCTGGCCATAGAAGCAGGGCTGTATAACTACGACGGCATTACCATCTATGAAAAATGGATGGCTGACCATCGCGACGAACAGCAGCCCAACGGCGTTCTGCCAGATATCATTCCCACGGGAGGATGGGGCTATGGCACCGACAACGGCCTCGACTGGACAAGCACCATTGCCCTCATTCCCTGGACACTCTATCTTTTCTATGGCGATGACCAGGCGCTACGCGATTGCTATCCCAACATCCGGCGCTATGTGAACTATGTCGACAAGAATTATCCCTCGCATCTGACCACCTGGGGGCGCGGAGACTGGGTGCCGGTGACGGTAGGCTCCAACAAAGAATTTACGTCCTCGGTTTATTTCTACACCGACACTCGCATCCTGGCAGCGGCTGCCCGCATGTTCGGTTACGACGATGATGCCATGCACTACAGTCGCTTGGCTGAAGATATCAAGAAAGCCATCAACGATAAATACCTCGACCGCGAGCGTGGCATCTATGCCAGCGGCACGCAGACAGAGCTGAGCGTTCCATTGTATTGGGGCATTGTTCCCGACGACTGTCGCGCAAAGGTGGCTGCCAATCTCAACGAGAAAGTTATCGCCGCAGACTATCACCTCGATGTGGGAGTTCTGGGCTGCAAGGCCCTGCTCAACGCGCTGTGCGAGAATGGATATCCCGAGACGGCTTACCGTGTGGCCGTGCAGGACACCTACCCCTCATGGGGATGGTGGGTTGTGAACGGTTCCACGACTTTGCTCGAGAACTGGGACCTCGAGGCAAAGCGCGACATCTCGGACAACCACATGATGTTCGGCGAAATCGGAGCATGGTTCTACAAAGGCCTGGGCGGCATCTATCCCGACCCCGACAATCCCGGATTCCACCACATCCTTTTGCGGCCATATTTCCCTGCAGGCTTGAAGGAATTCAGTGCCTCTCACATCTCGCCATTCGGGGAGATTGTTTCCGCGTGGACCACCAAAGGACGCAAAATCACATACACTGCGGTGGTGCCTCCCAACAGTAGTGCCACGCTGACATTGCCCGACGGACGAAAGCAAGAATTAGTATCGGGCCGCCATCAATTTATTGTCAAATTATAATCCAAACACACGACATGAAGCGTCACCTTTCCCTCCTTCTCGCGCTCCTGCTGTTGCAGTCTGCTTTTGCCCAGCAGTCTCACACTCGCGGAATTGGCATCTACCCCGGCCGGCCGTCTGAATATTTTGGCCCGACTTTTGCCACCGACAACACCCTGCGCAACCTGGCGCTCCATCGCGCCGTCTATCAGTCCTCGGCCCACGACAAGAACCTGACCGCCCAGCTGCTCACCGACGGCGAGTTTGCTACCGGAGAGCCCGCCCACCTCGTGGTGCGGCGCAATGGCGTACCCCTCTCGACCGCCGAGCGCCAGCTGACCCTCAACCAGAGCGAGTGGTCGAGCATCGCCGTGCAGGGCAGCAAGGCCACGCTCTCCTACGAATGGAACGTCATGGAGATAGAGGCCGACGAGGTGGTCGTGGAGGGCTACGTGGCCTACGACGACCGCAAGGAATGCGATGGATACACTCTGACGTGCAACGTAGCGGCCGAACATGGCAAGACCTATTCGGCACGGCTCGAGGGCAGCGAACTGCCCGGCACACCGTATAGCAAGAAGGTGAGCAGCGACCCCAACAAGCAGATGGAGGGCGAGGGGAAACCGGCCCGCGCGCTGAAGGAGACCTTCTCGCTCCGGGGCAACCGACGCTTCAACCGGCTCACGCTCACGCTCAATCAGGGGAACGCCCTCTACTGGTCGGTGAAAGAGGTGACCCTGCGCCGTAACGGCAAGCTCGTGCAGCACATTCTGCCGGCCGACCACTTCAGCAGCGTATGGCTGACGGACGGACCCGAGTGGGCCTACGTCGACCTGGGCTGCGACGCCGTTGTTTCCGACGTCAAGCTCTTCCCCGTCACCCCCTCAGGCACGTGCTCGGTGGACTTCTCCTCCGACGCCCGGACGTGGCACCCCGCAGGCCGCGTATCCCTCTCGAAAGGTCGCACGGCCATGCTCCGCATAGGAGCCCAGGCCCGCTACGTGCGCATCGCCACCAGCCAGGCCGCCGCCATCAGCGAGATGGAGGTCTACGGTCGCGGCGGACAGGTGGTCGTGCCACAGCCCGAGGCCGGATATGCCGACGGGCGCTACCTACTGAACGGCGGCCCCTGGACGCTCTGCCCCGTCCGCATCAACGGAAAGAAGGTGGAGCCCTGCGGCCCCGAAATCGTGGCCACCGTGCCGGCCACCGTGCTCTCCTCCTACCGCAACGCCGGCGCGCTGCCCGACCCCAACTTTGACGACCAGCTCTCGATGATTTCCGAGTCGTACTTCAACCGCCCCTTCCGCTACCGCCGCACGTTCCGCGTACCCGACGAGATGAAGGACCGCCACGTGCTGCTCCACCTCGACGGCATCAACTGGAAGGCCGACGTCTACCTGAACGGGAACCGCCTGGGGCAGGTGCGCGGAGCCTTCCGCCGCGGCACGTTCGACATCGCGGAATACCTGGAGCCGGGCGACAACCAGCTCGAGGTGGTCATCCACCCCACGGCCCATCCCGGTGCGCGCAAGACGAAGACGCGGCTCAACACCAGTTTCAACGGCGGAGTGCTCGGCGCCGACAACCCCACCTTCCACGCCACCATCGGTTGGGACTGGATAACCACCACGCCAGGCCGCGACATTGGCATCTGGAACGACGTCTACCTGACCGCCACCGAGGCCGTCACCATTGCCGACCCGCTCGTGGAGACACAGCTCAGCGACGACGGACGGGCCACGTTCACGCCGCGTGTGTTCCTGCGCAACCACAGTCGCGAGACCGTCACCGGACGCCTCACGGGTACCATCGGCGACATCCGTTTCGAGAAAGACATCCTCATCAATCCGCAGACCGAGACCGAGGTCGCCTTCAGCCCTGCCAGCTTCCCCCAACTGCGCCAACAGGAGATGCAGCTCTGGTGGCCCGTGGGCTACGGCGAGCCCCACCTCTACCCCGCCTCCTACACCTTCCGCCCCACCAGCACGCGCTCCGAGCTCCCCGTAGAGCTTCACTACCAGACGGGCATCCGCCAGGTGACTTTCAGCCAGGAGATGGAACAGCTGCAGCTCTTCGTCAACGGCCGCCGGCTCGTGCCCCTGGGCGGCAACTGGGGCTTCCCCGAGAGCCATCTGAACTACCGCGGTCGTGAGTACGACGCCGCCGTGGAATACCACCGGCTGATGAACTGCAACATGATTCGCAACTGGGTGGGACAGACGGGCGACGAGGAGTTCTACGAGGCCTGCGACCGCCACGGCGTCATGGTGTGGCAGGACTTCTGGCTGGCTAATCCTGTGGACGGCCCCAACCCCGACGACGAGCGCATGTTCATGGACAATGCCACCGACTACGTCCGCCGCATCCGCCAGCACCCCTGCCTGGCCCTCTTCTGCGGCCGCAACGAGGGCTATCCGCCCGAGACGATCAACAGCCTCTTACCAAAGATGACCAGCCAGCTCATATCCGGCTCGCTCTACATCCCCAGCTCGGCCGACGACGGAGTGAGCGGCCACGGCCCCTACCAGGCGCGTCCCGTTGCCGAATACTTCGAGAAGCAGACCGGCAAGCTCCACACCGAGCGCGGCATGCCCAACATACCCGAGGCCGAGAGCATGCGCCGCATGATAGCCCCCGAGAACCTCTGGCCGCAGGCCGACGCCTGGGGGCAGCACGACTTCACCCAGCAGGGAGCTCAGGCCGGAGCCTCGTTCAACCGCATCCTGCGCGAGCGCTTCGGACCGCTGCGCGTCGGCCTCGGCCAGGACAGCCTCGCGGCCTACACGGCCATGGCCCAGTGGCAGAACTACGACGGATACCGCGCCATGTACGAAGCCTCGAACACCCAGCGGCAGGGCCTCCTCATCTGGATGAGCCACCCCTGCTGGCCATCGACCGTATGGCAGACCTACGACTACTACCTGGCTCCCACGGCAGCCCTCTTCGGCGTGCGCAAGGCCTGCGAACCGCTCCACGCACAGTGGAACGCTCTCACCGGCATGGTGCAGCTGGTCAACCTCTGCCTGCCCGCCCAGGTAATCTCGCTCACCGCCACCATCCACGACCTGCACGGCTTCCCGCTGTGGCACCGCACGGTGCGCGTCGAGTCGCGCCCCGACACCACCATCGACTGCTTCCACCTCGATGCCCCGCTGGGCTACGAGGGCACCTATTTCCTGACCCTCACGCTCGGGAGCGAGGAGCCCGCTCCGCTCCCCACGAAGAACGTCTACGTGCTCAGCACCAACGACTCGCAGCAAGACCTCTTCGGCCTGCCCCAGGCCCAGCTTGCAGTGGAGAGGCAGGACGACGGTCGCCTTGTCGTCACCAACACCGGCAGCGAACCGGCCGTGATGGTGCGTCTGAACCTGACGGGCTCCGACGGCGAGCAGATACTGCCCGTCTTCTACAGCGAGAACTATTTCCACCTGATGCCCGGCGAGCAGATGCCCGTGAGCATCCGCTGGCACGAGGAGGACACGCGCGGCACAGCCCCCATGCTGCGCCTCTCTGGCCTGAACGTGCCCACGACGCAGGTGGGGCTCTGAGAGGGGGAGAGGCTGCTCGCCGATTTGGAATAAACAAAGCAAGCGGCATGTTCCCCAAAACGGTGCTTTTATTGGGTCGTTACACCGTGGTGTAATCGTTTTACACCGTGGTGTAATCGTTTTACACCGTGATGTAATCGTTTTACACCGTGATGTAATTGTTTTACACCACGGTGTAAAATATGTGTAAAAACGGGAAACACCCGAAGGAGCGATGGGACATGGGCACGAAAAAAGGAGGCCGCGAAGCCTCCTTTCTTTCGTGCGTA
>CAMJRQ010000102.1 GCA_946408305.1 uncultured Prevotellaceae bacterium | reverse complement strand
CCGAGATAGTGGCCCGCGAATATTGGTTGGACGGCGACATCGCTTCGCGCCAGCCCATGGCCGACCGGGTGGCCGAAATCGGTCTCGACGCCCTCTCTGCGGGGCTCCACTCGTTCACCCTGCGCGCTCAGGACGACCGCGGCGTGTGGAGCGCCCCGCTGACGAAGTATTTCGTCATCGCCCCTGCCATCGGCGCAGCCACCGAGATAGTGGCCCGCGAATACTGGTTGGACGGCGACATCGCCTCGCGCCAGCCCATGGCAGCTGACGCCGACGAAATCGACCTCTCGCCGCTGGAGCCAGGTCTGCATTTCCTCACCCTGCGTGCCCAGGACGACCGTGGCGTGTGGAGCGCCCCGCTGACGAAGTATTTCGTGTTGGCAAAGGCCGAAGAAATGCCCGTGCTGGCCCACTATCTCTATTGGTTCGACGGAGACAATGCCCATGCCCAGAGCGGCCCGCTCGAGGCCTCGGAAGGCCTCATTCCCGTGAGCATCAAGCACCTCTCCGAGGGGCGCCATGCCCTCTCCTGGACGGTGGGCGATACGCGTGGCAAGTGGAGCCCCGTGGCCGTCGACTCGTTCCAGGTGGAGCACATACGGCTTACCGAAGCTATGATCAACCTGGAGGCCCACACCTTCGAATACCGGGCCGAGGCGATTGAGCCGCCACTCACCGTGAGCGACGGCGACGAGCAGCTCGTGCGCGACGAGGACTTCGAGGTGGCCTACTCCGACAATCGCAACGCGGGCACCGTGCAGATGACCGTCACGGGCCGCGGCTTCTACAAGGACTCCGTCCAGACCAGCTTCACCATCACGCCGGCTCCGCTCACCGTGCGCGCCGAAGACCAGATGCGCATGCAGGGCGAGGAGAACCCCGAGCTGACCCTTACCTACGAGGGATGGAAGGGCCAGGACGACGCCTCGGTCTTCCTCACCCCGCCCGTGGTCACCACCGAGGCCACGGCAGAGAGCCCCGTGGGCGAGTATGACATACTGGTGAGCGGTGCCGAGGCTCGGAACTATCGGATTACCTACGTCGCTGGACGGCTCACCATCACCGAAGCCGTGGGCATCAGTTCCGTAGCGCCCGACGAGGCCGAGGCCCCGTGGTATACGCTCGACGGAAAGCGACTCGCCGGCCGCCCCACCCGCCCCGGCATCTACCTCTGCGGCGGGCGCAAGGTGGTGGTGCGATAGAATTCCCCTCCCTCGGACAGACAGTTCTCGAAGAGGGAGCGTAAAAACAACGAATTTAACGAATTTATCGAATTTATTCTTTCCCGGGTATTCGGGAATAGGATTCGCTGAATTCGCTGAATTCGTTGTTCCTTCTTTTTTGACACCCCCTCTTCTCCGTGCCTGCAAGCCCCCTCTGGGGCTTTTTCAGACGTTTCGTTTCGGGGATTCGGAAATATGTTGTACCTTTGTGCGCGAATAAAATCACGTACAGAAGAAAGATGTCTTGCCTTCTACACATAGAGACCAGCACGCGGGTATGCTCCGTGGCGTTGAGTCAGGACGGTGCCGTGCTGCACCACCGCGAGGACTCCGACGGGCCCAACCATGCCGTCGCGTGCGGCGTCTTCGTCCAGGAAGCCCTCTCGTTTGCCGAGAGCCATGCCATCCCGCTCGACGGAGTGGCCGTGAGCAAGGGCCCCGGCAGCTACACGGGCTTGCGCATCGGCGTCTCCACGGCCAAGGGCGTGTGCTATGGCCGCGGTGTGCCCCTGCTTTCGGTCTCCACGCTCGAACTGCTCTGCGTGCCCGTGCTGCTCTATCACGACGAGGTGCCCGACGACGCCCTGCTCGTGCCCATGATCGACGCCCGCCGCATGGAGGTCTATGCCGCCGTCTACGACCGTGCGCTGCGGCCCCTGCGCCCCGTGGGAGCCGATGTGGTCACGGCCGAGACCTATCTGGAGTGGCTCGAGCGCGGGCCCGTGTGCTTCTTCGGCAACGGGGCGGCCAAGTGCCGCGAGATCATCACGCACCCCAACGCCCGCTTCATCGACGGCGTGGAGCCGCTGGCCCGCCACATGCTGCCGCTCGCCGAGCGCGCCTTCATGCGCCAAGAGTTCGAGGACGTGGCCTATTTCGAACCCTATTATCTGAAAGAATTCGTAGCAATCAAATCAAAATCCCTCCTTTAATTGTAAATCCCTAAAATAATGCAGTATAACACACAGAAAGACCAACTGGTGATGCCCGAATACGGGCGCGGAGTGCAGGACATGGTGCAGATGGCCATCCAGCTGCCCACCAAGGCGCAGCGCCAGGCCTGTGCCCAGGCCATCGTGAACGTCATGGCGTGCATCCAGCCCGAGGGCGAGCAGCAGACCGACTATCGCGAGAAGCTCTGGAACCATCTGGCCCGCATCGCCCGCTATCAGCTCGACATCGACTATCCCGTGGAAATCGTGCCCGAAAAAGACGTGCTGGCCCATCCCCGGCCGCTCCACTACCCGATGAAGCACATACGCCGCCGCCACTACGGAGCCCTCGTGGAGAGCGCCCTGAACTATGCCAAGACCCTGCCCGATAGCCCCGAGCGCAGCCTGCTCGTGCAGATGGTGGCCAACCAGATGAAGCAGGACCTCTTCGTCTGGAACCGCGACGCCATGGACGAAGGCCTGGTGGCCAGCGACATCGAGCAGTACACCGACGGCGAGGTGGAGCTCGACACCGACAACTTCCGTTTCGCCCCCGTCGGGATGCCCTCCATGCAGCAGCTGGCCGGCAACAAACGGAAGAAGAGAAAGGGCTGACGCGCTCAGCCTTTCAACCTTCAACCTTCAACCTTTTAACGTTTTAACCCTTTAACCTTTCAACCCCCAAAGATGCCATCATTCATCATCGAAGGCGGGCGACGGCTCCGCGGCGAAATCACCCCCCAGGGAGCCAAGAACGAAGCCCTGCAGGTGGTCTGCGCCACGCTCCTCACCAGCGAGCCGGTGCGCATCCAGAACCTGCCCGACATTGCCGACGTGAACAACCTCATCGGGCTGCTCGAGCAGATGGGCGTCAAGGTGACGCGCCATGGCAAGGGCGACTGTACGTTCCAGGCCGACCAGGTCGACGTGGACTACCTCGACACGCCCGACTATCTCGACCGTTGCCAGCGCCTGCGCGGCAGCATCATGCTCGTGGGACCGCTGCTGGCCCGTTTCGGCCATGCCGTGGTCATCCGGCCCGGAGGCGACCAGATAGGCCGTCGGCGACTCGACACCCACTTCCAGGGCATGCAGATGCTGGGCGGGCAGATTGAGCCCGATGCCGAGCGCGGCGTCTTCCGCATCGCCGCCGAGCACCTCGAGGGCACCTACATGCTGCTCGACGAAGCCTCGGTCACCGGCACCGCCAACATCGTCATGGCCGCCGTGCTGGCCCGCGGCGTCACCACCATCTACAATGCCGCCTGCGAGCCCTACGTGCAGCAGCTCTGCCGCATGCTCATCCAGATGGGGGCGCGTATAGCCGGCATCGGCTCCAACCTGCTCACCATCGAGGGCGTGGAGCAGCTGCGCGGCACCGAGCATACCGTCCTGCCCGACATGATCGAGGTGGGCTCCTTCATCGGCGTCGCTGCCATGGTGGGCGACGGCATCACCATCCGCAACGTCTGCCCCGAGCAGCTGGGCATCATACCCGCCACGTTCCGCCGCCTGGGCATCACGGTGGAGCAGCGCGGCGACGACCTCTACGTGCCCCGCCACGAGCACTACGAGATAGAGTCCTTCATCGACGGCTCCTTCATGACCATCGCCGACGCCCCCTGGCCCGGCCTGACGCCCGACCTGCTGAGCGTGCTCCTCGTGGTGAGCACCCAGGCCAAGGGCTCCGTGCTCATCCACCAGAAGATGTTCGAGAGCCGCCTCTTCTTCGTCGACAAACTCATCGACATGGGAGCCCAGATTATCCTCTGCGACCCCCACCGCGCCGTCGTCGTGGGCCACGACCACCAGCGCCAGCTCCATGCCGGCCGCATGACCAGCCCCGACATCCGCGCCGGCATCGCCCTGCTCATCGCCGCCATGAGTGCCGAGGGAGTGAGCCGCATCGACAACGTGGGACAGATTGACCGCGGATACGAGCACATCGAGGACCGTCTGAATGCCCTCGGTGCCAACATACGACGAACCGAATGATACGCGACGACGAGGTTTACCAGATAGGGCAGATAACGCGCACCCACGGCATCAAGGGCGAGGTGGCGATGACGTTCACCGACGACGTCTGGGACCGTGCCGAGGCCGACTATCTCATCCTGCGCATCGAGGGCCTGCTGGTGCCCTTCTTCCTCGAGGAATACCGCTTCCGCTCCGACACGGTGGTCCTCGTCAAGTTCCAGGACTACGACACGGCCGACGCGGCACGCGAGCTCTGCGGCTGCGAGGTCTACTTCCCCCACCGCCTGACGCCCGTCCGCAGCGACGACGAGGACTACACCTGGCGCTACTTCACCGGCTTCCGCGTCGTCGAGGCCGAGGCCGGCGAGCTGGGCGTGATTGACGCCGTAGACGAGCAGACGGCCAACGTCCTTTTCAGCGTGGGCCAGCGCCTCATCCCAGCCGTCGAGGAATTCATCCAGCGCGTGGACCACCAGCAGCGCATCATCTACATGAAACTGCCCGAGGGGCTGCTGGACTTATGAAAAAAAGAAACGAAGCACGAAAAGAATGAAACAAGATAAACGACGCAGACGCATCTGCATCCTGGGCTCCACCGGCAGCATCGGCACGCAGGCCCTCCAGGTCATCGAGGCCCACCAGGACCTCTTCGAGGCCTACGTCCTGACGGCCAACACGCAGGCCGACCTGCTCATTCAGCAGGCCCGCCACTTCCAGCCCGCCTGTGTGGTCATTGCCGACGAGAGCCGCTACGAATATGTGCGCGATGCGCTCAGCGACCAGCCCATCCAGGTCTATGCCGGCGCCGACGCCCTCTGCCAGGTGGTGGCCATGGACCCCGTGGACATGGTGCTCACCGCGCTGGTGGGCTTCTCGGGGCTGCGCCCCACGGTCAGCGCCATCCGTGCCGGAAAACCCATCGCCCTGGCCAACAAGGAGACGCTCGTGGTGGCCGGCGAACTCATCACCCGCCTCTGCGAGGAACACCGGGTGCCCCTGCTGCCCGTTGACAGCGAGCACAGCGCCATCTTCCAGAGCCTCATGGGCGAGCAGAGCCCCATCGAGAAGATTATCCTGACGG
>CAMJRQ010000101.1 GCA_946408305.1 uncultured Prevotellaceae bacterium | reverse complement strand
CGGGATTTTCTGCGAAAGAACGGGGTTCTCGGGCAAACGCAACGTGTTGCGATGGCCTTCGCAACGTGTTGCGTTTTCCAAAGCACTAAAGTATTTGGGGTTGGGTTGAACTTTTCGCCGAAATAGAAAGGCTGATTTGTCCTGAAAAGGTCACGAGAAAAGCCCGGGGTAGCGGTGGGCTCCTCCCGGGCTTTTCTGCGAGGTATGCGCGGCGCGATTATTCGGGCTGCGGCTCGCTCTCCTCGGTTGTTTCGATGAGAGCAGCATCAGCGCTGCCAGCATGTTGCGCAAAAAGTTCAAATGTTTCATGATTGTCTGGTTTGTTTAATGGATTATATTTTCTTGTTCTCTCGGGTTAGCATACACAAGCAGAGCGCTCTTGTCATGGCAATTGGCTCATACTCAAGGGGAAAAGATACGCTGAATCAGCGAACTATGCAAGAAATGGGGTAAAAAAAATGTGACTTCACGGCCATGCCTTGACGCTGTCGGCAATCGTCACGGGCCAGTACGAGGCTCCGAAGCCACACCAGTAGCCCAGGGCTCCGCTGACGTTCGAGGGCAGGTTGCGCCGCGCGGTGTTGATGGGCGAACTGCCCACCGTCTGGGCGTTCTCCATGTCTTTCCAGTACTGGAAGGAGAGGCTGTCCACCTGGGCAAACTTCACGCAGACGGTGTCGGTGAGGAGGAAGTAGGGGACGTAGTGAATGCGGCGCATGATGGAGCGGCCGGCAAAGATGGGGAGCGAGACCTCGTCGTCGCCGGGCTGGAGGAGGGTGTCGTCCACCGTGTGCATATAGGAGCTGAGCCACATGGGCGAGAGATAGCCCATGGAGACGAAATAGACGTAGCGGTTGCGCTCCGCGGGATTGTCGCGGAACCAGGCTCTGAGCTGATAGAGCGTGTCCAGGTCGGTGGGCAGCACGCGCAGCGAGTCGAGCCTGACGGGCTCGGGGACGGTGGTCTGCGCCTCGGCGTGGTAGTGGTGATAGTCCACCGTGAGGCGATACGTCCTGCCGGCCCGGCCCCGCATTTCGGTGGTGCTGTAGACGTAGGGCGGGAAGTAACGTTTGTCGGGGCGGCCCGTCAAGACCACCTCGTCCTCGCCATCGCTCACGGCCACCCGGGCCCAGCGCACCATGGCGTCCTGCAGCTCGTCCAGCTGCGTGCGACGCTCGCTGATGGGATAGGTGGTGGAGACCATCACGACGGGAGGGCCGCCGTGGTCAATCCATCCCTCCACCACCAGCTGGGGCGCGCCCTGGGGCACGTCGTCGTGCTGGCAGGCCAGGAAGAGGCCAGACAGGCAGAGGAGCCATATTGCGAAGCGTTTCATCGTTCAGAATTTCAGAAAGTAGCTTACGGAGGGCAGCGGGAACTGAATCAGTCCGTAGTGGGAATAGAGGAAGTAGTTCTTGTAGCTCTTCATCTTCAGGCGACAGGTGATTTCGTTCTCGTGGCCCGTGACGTTGTAGACGGAGAGGTTGAGCCCGTGCTCGCGGAGGCGGCGAGGGCGGAAGAGGTAGTTGACGGAAAGGTCGAGCCGATAGTAGGGCCGGAGGCGCTCGCCGTTGTGGCGGCCGTAGTTGACGAGCAGCATGCCGTTCATGATGTAGAAGTTCTCGGGCGCCGTGAAGGGATTGCCCGAGGCGCAGGTGAAGACGCCCGAGAGGGTCCAGCGGGGCGTCAGGTGCCAGGTGGCCAGGGCGTTCAGCTCATGGGGCCGCTCGTGGCTGGCCGAATAGGTTCCGGCAAGCGAGGGGTCGTCGAAGGTGCGGCGTGCCCGGCCATAGGCATAGCTGAGCCATCCGGTCAGGCGGCCCGTGCGCTTGTGCAGCATCAGGCTGAAGCCGTAGTTGCGGCCGCTGCCGTAGAGCAGGTTGTCCTCCAGCCGGTAGTCCGAATTGAGGAACTTCAGGTAGTCGCCGTCGTACTCCACCTGGTGATAGAGCCTCCGGTAGTAGGCCTCGGCCGAGAGGCGGTAGCTTCCGTCGGCCAGATAGAGGTTGGCCTGGAGCGAGGGCCCGTGGCCCCACTGCGGGTGGCACTGGCCGCCGATGGAAGTCCAGAACTCGGTGGGCATGCCCAGTGCGGTGGTGCCCGTCTGGAAGAGGTACTGGTGGCGCAGGGCGTAGCTTGCCGTGATGTTCCACTCTGCCTGCTGGAGCGTGAGGCCGAGCGACGGGTCGGCCGAGAAGTGGCTGCGGTGCGCGGGGTCGACATAGGCCGTGGCACGCACGCCGGCCTCCATCGAGAGCGGCCCGGCGAGCGGCTGACGCCAGTCGGCATGGAGGGCATACTCCTGGGTGTGTTGCCGCGACTGGGGCGTGATAGAGAGGTAATTGAGCCCATGTGCCTCGGGAGCCTGGGGCAGGATGTTGTGGAGCACGGCCTCGGCTCCGGCCGTCAGACGATGCCAGCCGACGGTGCCGCGGTAGCCCACGTCGGAGATGTCGGAGGGCAGGCGGAAGAGGAGGTCGTCTTGGCCAAGCCGGAGGAGGTTGTGATAGGCGGTGTAGTAGAGCGTCTGGGAGAGTGTTACGCGGCGCAGCGAGGCCAGGTGGTGAAGGGCCGCGAGGCGGTTGCCCCACTGGAGGCGTGCGTCGGCCATGTACTCGTCCTCGTCGAGGCGTGTGCGGTCGTCGCCCATGTAGAAGTCCACCCACAGGCGATGTCGCTCCGAGGGCTGCCACTGCCAGGTGGCGTTCGCGTCATAGAAGGAATACTTCAGCTGGGTGCCGTCGTCGCTGAGCCAGCGGCCGTAGAGGAGGTTCAGATAGGAGGCGCGGCCCGAGAGGATGAGCCCCGAGCGTCGGCCCGTGGGCAGCCGGAGCGTGGCCTGCGACGAGACGAGGCCCACGGCAAGCTCGCCGCCGAGGGAGTCGTGGCGCAGCGTGTCGGGCTCCATGTCGAGCATGCCGCCCAGGCGCGAGGGGAAGTCGGCCCGCCGGGCTCCCGTCTGGAGCGTCATGGTCTGGTAGTGGCTGGCGTTGAAGACGGAGAAGAAGCCCAGCAGATGGGCGGCGTTGTAGATGGGCACGCGGCCGATGGAGAAGAGGTTGTGGGTCTGGTCGCTGCCCTGGATGTGGAGGCCGGCGTCCATCTCGGAACTGGTCTGCACGCCGGGCAGCATCTGGGCATAGTGCACGGGGTCGGCGTTGCCCAGAATCTTCGGCAGGTCGTGAAACATGCGAGTGTCCCAGCGCACCGAGCCGTCGCTGCGCTGAGAAAGACCGGTGGTGGCGGCCTTGCTGGCCACCACCACCGTCTTCATGTCGTGTCGTCTGAGGCTGTCGGCAGGTGTCTGCGCTCCGGCGAAGAGCGGCAGGCAGACTGCTGCGAGCAGACCGTATCTCGTCTTCAAGACTTTACTCTTCGGGGCCTATGGGATGGGCGGGCTTGTCGGGGACTTCAACCAGGCCGCTGAAACTCTCCACCATCTTGTAGAAGGCCTCGATGAGGTTCTTGAAGTTCTCCTCGTTGAAGAAATCGTCGATGAAGTAGGAGGAACCGTCGGGGAAGGCGATGCCGGGATAGATGGACCAACGGTATACGGGCACCGACTGCTCTCCCACAATCTCATATCCGTTCTCTCTGCGCTCGGGCATGAACTGGAAGGCGGCCTGCTTGGTGACGGTGCCGTCGTAGTAGAGGTTGACGTCGAGGTGGCTGTTCAGGTTAGCCAGCGCCTGCTTGAACTTCTCTTCGTCCGAGCGGAACTCGTGGGTCTGCTGGCCGTCCATTATAAACTGGCGGATGTCGGCGATGGTGCCCTTGAGCTGCACCTTGCCCAGCACGTCGACGTTCACGCCGGCAGCGCCGTTGATTTTGTCGAAGAGAGCCTCGTCCTCTTCCTCCATCTCCTGCAGCCCTACGAAGCTGATGCTGGGCATATCCTGGATGTCGCCGGTCAGAGCCACGGTGAGCAGCTTCTTTCCGCCCTTGGTGAGATAGGCTTTTCCGGCCACGGCCTGGCTGTTGTAGGTCAGGTTCTCACACTCGATGGTGTATCCGTTGTCCAGCTTCGTGGTACCCTTGAAGCCGAGGGTGCTCTTCTGCATGTCGAACTCGTTGCCCTGAATGCCTTTCAAGTCGAAGTTCATCTTCTCCTCGATGAGGGTCTTGCCATTCTGCTTGAAGGTGATGAGCAGCGTCTCGGGGAATCCGACATAGAGGTCTGTCACGTCCTCGTTATGGGTGCTTTGGTGTTCACTGTAATCGTATGAGTAGTTATAATCGTCGGTCATATTCGTGACATGGACTGTCTTCACTTCGCCCTGCTGTGTGAGGCCCAGCTCCAAGGGCTCGCCCTCGGGGCCGTCCATGAAGAACTTCAGGTCGTCGGCTTCTTCGCACTGCCACTTGTTCTCCTCGTCGAGCGTCCAGTGGCCCGTCAGGTTCGAAGCCAGTATCGTGGCCATTCCCTCATTGATGTGGATAATGTCCGTCCACGAATCGTAACTCGCCACCACCGTCCGCCTGCCTATCTCTTTGAACGTTTTCTCAAAGAAGGCATTAATCCAGGGCTCGAAGCTGTCGGTGTTCGACTCATCAATCTGCATGGAGATGAAGCCCACCAGGTCGACATACTTCTTGAAGTCGTCGGCGTTGTACTGCTGCAGGAACTCGATGCCCACCTGCTCCAGATACTCCTTCTGGTCCGACACGGTGCGCACGGGAATTTCCTTGCCGCCACTGGGTTCGTCGTTGTCGTCGCCGCACGAGGTCAGCACGGGCGTTGCCAGGGCAAAGAGCATTGCCCAAACATAAATCAGATGCTTTTTCATTTTCGTTAGGTTTTAGGGTTTAAGTTTTGATATTTCTTCTCATTTGTTTTGCAAAAGTACCTAATTTTCCGATACGCACCAAAATAATTACAAAAAAAATGTAAACCCGGAGGGCATTGGGCTTGTTTTGCGAGCGTGAGGGGGAGAGAGGAAGAGGGCCTCGTGTTTACCCCACCCCTCCGCTTCGCTCCACCCCTCTCCTCATAGGGGCGGGGAGCATATTACCCAAACCCAAATTTTCCTAAATTGTCTAACTTGTCGTTCAAAACTATACACATTTTTTACCTCTTCACTCCCCCTACTCAAAATAAGCCCGCCGAAAACTGCGATGCGCAACGATTAGATTCGGTGCGCCACGTTGTGCCACAATTCGAAATTCAAAATTCAAAATTCAAAACCCACTGATTCTCAGCACTGCTAAAATTCGCCTTTTCCCGATGAAACCAGGA
>CAMJRQ010000100.1 GCA_946408305.1 uncultured Prevotellaceae bacterium | reverse complement strand
GGCGTGTAGTTGATGATTTGCAGTCCGAGCTGGCGCGCCCAGTCGGCCACTTGCTGGTTATAGTGCTCATAGGGCGGGATGAAATATCTCGCCTTTTTCTTTTTGATGCCAAAGCGGCGCATCAGCGCGTAGCTGCGCTCCATGTCGGCATTGAACTCGGCCTGCGTGACGCTCATCTGCTGCGGCTCGCCCCAGGGGAAATAGAGCAGATGGGCGTAGCTGTGGCTGCCCACATAGTGCCCGTCTGCCACGAGACGCCGCACGACATCGGGGAACTTCTCGTAGAAACGGCCCGTGAAGAAGAAGCCAGCCTTCACCTTTTTCTCGCGGAGTGTCTGGATGATAGACTCGGCCCCGTCGGCGCGGTCGGCGGCGGTGAAGACGAGACAGATGCGCTTCCGCGAGGGGTCGCCCTGGACGATGCCTCCGTCGCGATAGACCACCTCCCCCGGCCCCTCCAAAGGCGGGGGGAGCCCTCTCAATCGCTTCTCCCTTCCCCTCGGGGAGGCCGGGAGGGGGTCTGAGGTGAGCCCATGAACTACCTTTCTCCCCGCCACGACGTAGATGCCGCTGGGCAGCGGGGGGAGGAGAATCACGGAGCGGCGCACCTGGGCGGTTCCCACCCGTCGGCCCGAGAGGTCGTAGACGGGTTGCGGGCCGTCGGGCAGGTCAGGGCGCAGGAGGGGCAGGCCGTCGGTCTGGGATTTCTGTCGGCCATAGAGGTTCAGTTCATAGACGCGGGCCGTCTGCCCGTTGCCTTGCTCGGGGCTGTCGAGCAGCAGACGGAAGCGCTTGGCCGTGACGGGCTCCATGCTGCGCAGAAGATGGTTCTCGGTGTTGTCGGTCACGACGTCGCAGTCCACGTATTGCAGCGTCGCCGCATCGTAGTATTGCAGGCGCAGGGCGGAGGCGATGTAGCCGGCGTTCTCGATGCCGCCAAGCAGCACCTCCCACTGGCACATCTCCACCTCGTCGGCGAACGTGAAGGCGATCCATTTGCTGCCCGTCTGGTTGTCGCACCACTTCGTGTAGGACGAGCCGTCGGCAGCCATCCGGGGCGACTCGCTGCTGCCGGTGTAGCCCGAGGCAGTGAAGCTGGCTGGGACGAGACGGGCATTGCAGGGCGTGGCATCGGCCGGCACCTCGCGGGGCGTGGGGAAGACGAACTGGCTGTCGAGCAGCGGAGTGAGCGGGGCCGAGGGCCCGTCCTCGAGCGTGAGGGCGGCCAGGAAGGAGCGGGTCTGCGTGGGCAGCGTCAGCGTGCGGGCACCCCGAGGCACGCGCAGGCTGTAGTGGAAGAGGTAGAGGTAGTCGTAGGGCACGTCGGCCTTCGAGGCGTAGTCGTGGCTGTGGGTGGCGGTGAAGGCCACCTCCTCGGGACGGAAGACGGGAGCGGAATAGAAGCCGCCGCGGTCGGCCAGGTTACCCCTGACGGAGCCCAGACGGAGCGAGTGTTCCTCTCCGTCGACGATGAGCGGCATGTCGGTTCCCTCAGGGAGCAGGCTGAAGGCCAGAAGATGGAGCGTCAGGCTGTCGTGCTGCGCCTCGTCGGTGGAGGGCAGACTGATGGCCTGTCCCCTGCATTGCACCACGTTTTTCTTTCCTGCCTGGCGCGGTCCGATGGCATAGGGCACTTGCTCGTGGAAGAGCGTGTCGGGGAGCAGTTCGCCGGGGAAGAGGAGGCCCAGTGTGGAGAGGCCGTCAGCGCGCTTGGCGTCGAGGCTCATGAGGTCGGCGTTGTAGTCGAGCTCAACGGGCTGGAAGGGGGAAGCCTCGGTCGCTGTCGTCGGTCCGTCGGCCAGCCTGAAGGCAAAGGTCTTGATGCCGAAGCCGCGGATGGCGAAGGTGAATGCGTTCCCGTCGAAGGGCACATCGGCCAGGGGTTCCTCGAGCCCGTTCACCTCCTGGAGCGATTGCAGCTGTGTGGGGAAGGTCACCCGGACGCTGTCCTGCGGCTCGGCCGTCAGGCAGTGGAAGCGCAGGATGTAGAGGTCGCTCTCCTCGGCCCGTTTCAAGGCGCGCACGGCCACTTGGGGGTTATCCACCCCGACGAAGCGGAAGGCGCGGCCCAGCTCGCCCTCGTGGGCGGTGGTGGCAAAGGCCATGAGAGGCTGGTTCAGGCGGTCGCTCTGCCACTGCGTCACGCTGCCCACGGCGCCTTCGTGGCCCAGGAGCGAGAAGCGGAAGCGGTTGAGCCCCAGGTCTTGGTGCCCTTGGTAGGCATAGCTCTCCCCCACCTCGGGGGTGTAGATGAGCGTCATGCGCAGGCGGCTGTTCGAGGGCTTGTCCCAGCCGTACTTCGAATCGTTCAGAATCGAGAGGCCATACTGCCCGCCCGAGGCCGTCTGGTCGGCCCACTGGTGGCCGCAGTATTCGTAGTACTGCTCCGTGCTGAGGCCGCGCTCCAGGAAGCCCAGCGAGTTGTCGTAGGTGGCCTTGGTGTTGGTACCCTTCAGGTTGGCCTCGAGTTTGAGCAGATAGCCGCGGCTCTGCCAGTCGACCTCGTTCTCCACGTCGACGCGCTCGCCACGGGCGGTGAGGCTGACGAGCTGCACGAAGGTGGAGCCCAGGCGGGTTCGCTCGATGCGGAACGTCTTGCGCAGCGGCCCGTCTTCGGCCACGCTGATGGCCATCGTGCCGTCGGCATTGTTCACGTAGAGGGCTGCGTTGCGGGTGGCGCTGTAGGGAATCTCCCAGGCAGGCCACGACGTCGAGAGACATTTCTGCAGCGAGAGGCGCAGGCCGGAGCTGAGCAGTTCCTGATTGAGCGCCTTGTCGAAGAGGCTGCTGATGTCGCCCGTCTGCGGGTCGAGGGTGAGACGGTAGCGGGTGTTCTCCATCGTGTGGTCGCTGAGCGAGAGGTCGGAGCATCGCAGCGTGCAGGGTTCGTTGGGATGGAGCGAGAAGGTGGTCAAGCTCATTGCGGGCACTCGCGCCAGGAAGATGAAGTGCTGGCGTCCCTCGGCGAAGCGTGTGGTCTGGGCCAGCACCTCGCGGCCCTCTGCGTCGCAGACGCGCACTCCCGTCCAGCCATTCTCGGCCGGCAGACTGGCCTCCACGATGTCTTCGCGCTCGGTGGCTAGGGGGTTGTAGACCACCAGCGGGATGCCGTCGGTGCGGGTGTCCATGCGGCTTGCCACGGCCGCCACGCTGGTGCGCACGGTGCCGAGGAAGTCGCGGAGCGACATCACCTCGTCGTTCTGGCTGTAGCCATAGGCGCGGGGGATGCAGGTGCCGGGCAGGTCGTCGTGAAACTGGTGCCAGATGACGCGGTGCCAGGCGCGGGTGAGCGCCTCGTGGGGATAGCTCGCCGTGCCCAGCCAGTCGGCCATGACGGCTGCGCGCTCGGCGGCGTCGGCCGTCAGCTCGTTGCGCCGGTTCCAGTATTTCATCATCGTCTGGCTCGTGTAGCAGCCCACCCCGTGGGTGCGCATCGGCAACTCGTGGTCCACCACGGGATACTGCCCGCGGTCGTGCTCGGCCATGTACTGGAAGGCCTCGGTGGGCGTCGCCATCTTCACGTCGACGGGCCCCTCCGTCTCCACGCTCCTTTGCAGCCAGCCCACCTGCTCGTCGTTCATGGCACCGCCGCGGTCGCCGCTCCGTCCGGTGTAGCGGAAGTGGGCGCCGAGGCCGCAGTCCGTCTCGTTCCGGCGGATGGCGGCGAGCATCTCGGTGCTGAGGGCCAGGTTCTCGCCGAACGTGGCGTCGTAGGGGCCGGGCTTCAGGATGCAATAGATTTCCGAGCCGTCCACCCCGCGCCACCGGCCGAAGGCGGGCAGCCCGTCGTAGTCGTAGGCCGAGCCCCACGAGAGCTTCTGCGTGTGGAAGCCCAGGAAGCCGCAGTGGGCGGCGATGGTGGGCAGCGAGGCGGGGAAGCCGAAGCAGTCGGGCAGCATGATGTCGAGCCCGCCCTTACGGCCGAACTCGCGCTTGAAGAACGTCTGGCCGTAGAGCAGGTTGCGCAGCAGCGACTCGGCCGACGCCACCATCGTCTCGTTGGCGTCCCACGAGCCGCCGGCGGGGTTCCACCGGCCCTCGGCCACGTAGCGCTTCAGCCGCTCCCACTGGGCGGGATAATACTCCTTCATCCACTGGTACTTCTGCGCGCCCTCGAAGTTGAAGCGGAAGGCGGGATAGGCCTCCATGCGGGCAAAGTTGTCAGTGAGTGTCGAGGCCAGATACTGCCTGATGGTCGTCTCGACGTCCCAGTTCCACTGCGTGTCGAGGTGGGAATTGGTGAGCAGGAAGAGGGGCCCGCCGCCGGGGAAGGTGTAGTTGCTCGCCGCCGTGGCGGCCATGATGTAGCTGAATCCCTCGCCGCTGCCGGCTTGACATTCGAGGGCCTCGAGCCGCTTCGTGCGGTCGAGGGGGACGATGGCCTCGAAGAGCCCGAACTCCAGCCGGCTGTCGTAGCTGCCCGACGTGCGGTCGGTGCGGCCCAGGCCGGTGAGGGCGCACTGGGAGGCCCCGCCATACCAGTCGTGGAAGCTCAGCGCCGTCTGCTCGCTGGTGCCGTCGGCATAGCGCAGCGTCAGGGCCACGTCGCGCCGCCCGTTGGCCGAGAGGCCCAGCAAGAAGAGCATCTGGGCCTCGACGGGCTCCGTCGGCGTCAGCCGGCCGCTGTGAAAGTTCGCTTCGCTCTGGGTGAGGCGCAGCGCATTGGGCCCCGTGAACGAGGCCAGCCGATAAGGCACGCCGCAGAGGGCCGAGGTGAAGCCGGCGGGCAGACCGCCCCCAGAGCGCACGCCGGCGGAATAGAGCACCCAGTTGCCGTTGTCCAACGGCTGCTGGGCCGAGCGCACCTCGCCCCGCTCATAGACACAGTCGGCATTGAAGCCGCCCAGCGTGAGCGGCGTCATCGTCTGGGCGCACAGGCGCAGGCTCAGGGCCAGCAGCGCCAGCGCAGATATCCTCTTTTTCATCTTCTGAATCATTTGCAAATGCTCGCAAATGTACGAACTATTTTCCTTTCGCACAAGCAAACGAGGGAGATAATCGGACACCCAACAAGATTAATTCCTTACATAATTTTTCGCGGAATGTCAATCCAAACGCTTCTTCCGAAAAAACGGCACACCGTTTTTGCCAAAACAACGAACCGTTTTACCCCACGCACCACGTTGTTCCGGCCCGAGGAACACGTTGTTTCGGGCAAAAGTGCGCTTTGTTCCCGAAAAACCAAAAATTGGAGAGCCTGGAAATCAGCAACTTAATTTTTCAGATTTTCGCGCCACGGGGCGAAACGCAACGCG
>CAMJRQ010000099.1 GCA_946408305.1 uncultured Prevotellaceae bacterium | reverse complement strand
AATCCCACCCAGTCGTTCTCGGCCAGCGTGAACTTTGCCACTTCGAGCTACGAACGCAACAACCTGACCAGCATGTACAATCCCGAGAGCTACACCCAGAGCACCCGCACGAGCAGCGTCTCCTACAGCAAGTCGTTCAACGACATCGGACTGACCCTCTCGGGCGGAATCAACCTCTCGCAGAACATGCGCGACAGCAGCATCTCGATGACGATGCCCACGCTGAACATCTCGCTCAACCGCTTCTACCCCCTCAAGCGCAAGAAGATGGTGGGCAAGGAGCGCTGGTACGAGAAAATCTCGCTCGCCTACACCGGAACGCTCACCAACAGCATCAACACGAAGGAGAACCTCCTGCTCCACAGCTCGTTCATCAAGGACTGGAAGAACGCCATGCGCCACCAGGTGCCCATCAACGCCAGCTTCTCCGTGCTGAACTACATCAACATCACCCCCTCGTTCACCTTCACCGACCGCATGTACACGAACAAAATCATGCAGTCGTGGGATGCCGATGCCGGAGCCGTCCGTCGCGACACGCTCTATGGCTTCTACAACGTCTACAACTACAACCTCTCACTGGGCGCCAGCACGAAGCTCTACGGAATGTACACGCCCCTGCCCTGGGCCGGAGGCAAGAAGATTCAGGCCATTCGCCACGTCTTCACTCCCTCCATCAGCTTCTCCTACGCCCCCGACTTCAGCCGCCCGCGCTACGGCTTCTACGACAGCTACGTCCGCACCGATGCCGACGGCAACGTCTCCACCGTCACCTACTCGCCCTTCAGCCACGGCTCCTACGGCACCGCCGGCTCGGGCAAGACCGGCAGCGTGAGTCTCGACGTCTCGAACAACGTGGAGATGAAGGTGCGCACCGACAAGGATTCCACCGGAGTGCGCAAAATCAGCCTCATCGACGAAATCGGCGGCTCGCTCTCCTACAACATGGCGGCCAAAACCCGCCCCTGGAGCGACCTTTCGATGCGGCTGCGCCTGAAGCTCACCAAGAGCAAGACCTTCTCCATGAACGCCGTCTTTGCCACCTACGCCTATCAGATGGACGAGAACGGCCGCGTCTACGTGGGCGACCGCACCGAGTGGTCCTACGGACGCTTCGGCCGCTTCCAGGGGATGAGCCAGAGCTGGTCGCAGACGTTCAACAACGAGACCTTCAAGAAATGGTTCGGCAAGGACCGCAAGAAGAAAAACCAACTGGCCTCCACGGACGAAGACGACGAGGAATACGACGAGGAAGAGGAGGTCGACCCCGAGATGCAGAACGTAGACCCCGACCGGGCCAAAGGGCGCAAGGGGGGTGCCGACGACAACAAGGGCGGAGTCGACGAGGACGGCTATCTCAAGTTCTCCCTCCCCTGGAACTTCACCATCAGCTACAGCGTCTCTATGCGCGAGAACACTGCCGCCAAGATTCGCGAGAAGAAGATGCGCTACCCCTATAAGCTCACCCACACCCTCAACTTCTCCGGCAACCTGACCATCGCCAAGGGATGGCGCATCAACTACTCCTCGGGCTACGACTTCAACTATCACTCGCTCAGCATGACCACCGCCTCCCTCTCGCGTGAGCTCCACTGCTTCAACATGACGTGCTCAGTCGTCCTCCACCCCTACACAAGCTACAACTTCACCTTCCAGTGCAACGCCGGCACTCTCCGCGACGCCCTGCGATGGAAGAAACAGAGCTCCTACTCGGGAAACGTCGACTGGTATTGAGAAGGTTATAAGGTTAAAAGGTTAAATGGTTATAAGGTTTAATAAAATAAAGTCTATGAAAAAGTCAGTTCTCACGGCTGCGGCGCTCCTTACTGCCGTTGCCTTCGTCCAATCCTGTGCCGACGACCCCGAGCAGCACTTGCTCCGCGTGGAATACCCCGTCTCGTCCGTCCTCTATGCCGACCAGACGCAGGACAGCGTCATGTTCTACACCTTCGACAGCTGGCGCGTCGCCCCCGATGACACCCCCTGGATTCAGGTCGGCGGACAAGACCAGGCCAAGGTGGATGAGCGCTACCAGCTCCTCCGCCTCTACAACCTGCCCGTTACCCTCGAGCCCAACACCACCGGCCAGACGCGGCGCGGCTATCTGCGCATCAACTCCTACGAATACGAGGCCTACGCCTCCTACACCCAGCTCGGCTGCCTCAACATCTCGCGCCCCGCTCCCACGGCCGACGAGTATCTCTCGCCCTATTCCAACATCCCCCTGAAGGCCTCCTTCTGCCTCGTCGACAGCGCCCACTTCACGCTCGACTCTCTTTCCTTCCGCGTGGCCAACGCGTGGAAACTCTCCTTTGCCGAGCCCGCGCCCGCCTGGCTCACCCTCTCGCGGAGCGCAGGCCAAGAGGGGTACAACCGTGTGGAGCTCCATCTGACCGCCAACACGGCCGCCACCGACCGCGAGGCACGTCTCCAGCTCACCAGCGGCCAGGTCACCAGCGAAATCACCGTTCGCCAGCTCGCAGTCCAATGAACCAGCCCCTCCCTTCCCTCTTCGACGACTACGTCCCCGAGACCCCCTTCTCGGGGCGTGTCGTCTGCTCCGCCGGCACGTTCCGCCTTTCGCCCCGTGCCCTCGCCCAGCGACTACAGCAGCTCGGGGCCGACTATAAACCCACGGCCCGCCCCAGCCGCAACGTCCATTTTGTCCTCCTCGGGCAGAACCCGCCCGCCGATGTGCTCGACGCCCTTCGCCAGCTCCGCTTCCACGGCTACTGCCCCCGCATCCTCAACCCCGACGAACTCGACGACATCCTCGCCGGGCACTATGCCGACTACTGCGTCCCACTCGAGATACGGAAAGACCTCCGCCTAACCCCCGACCACTTCCAGCAGCTCCGCCTCAGCTACGAAGGCAGCCTCAATCCGCTCTACACCCGCGAAGTCTACGTCGACCCCCTCACCCGCACGCCCCAGCCCCGGCTCTATCAGATGATGGGCAACCGCGGCATCTATGCCAACCCCTATATCGACGACACCACCGACTGCCTCCTCCTCGCCCCTGACACCCTCGACAGCCTCCGCCAGGGCCGCCCCAATCCCACTATCAGCTACATCCAGCAGACCTACAACCAGAGCCGCGCCCAATACTTCCGCTTCGCCATGACGAGCGAGGAAGATCTCCTTCGCTTCCTCTCCTGTTAAATACTACTAAATAGGAGCTTAAACTAAACATAAACGTTAAATTTCCAGGCGGGGGTAAAACTTTTTCACCCCGTTCCTTTGGGGGTAGGACAGTTTATTATGACCTTTGCGGTAGGAAATGGCAAACCCACCGCCCAAATGAAGCAAATAACACCCCGCCTCCTGAAGCAGCTCACCGCAGCCGAGCAGCAGTTGATGAATGTCCTGTGGGACAGTCGTCAGGCCCTATCCATACACGAAATCATGGAACGCTATCCCGAGCCCAAGCCTGCCTACACCACCGTGGCCACCTTCCTGAAGATACTCGAAGCGAAAGGCTATGTGGAACACCGGCGCAAGGCAGCCGTAGGCCGTACCTTTATGTTTTCGCCAATGCTCACACGCGAAAAGTATATCTCGCAGGTAGTGGGTGGAGTCAGGGATTCCATTTTCGGCAGCTCGGCGGGAAAGATGTTCTCGTATCTCGTCCAGAACGAGGAAATCTCCGACGACGAACTGCGTGAGCTGCTGGCGCTTATCAATTCACAGCTGCCAGCTCCTGCTCCTGTCTCTTCCGCTGAAGATGGAGGCTTTTGCCCCCCGAATTCCCTAATCCACAATTTACACCAACAATGATGCTCTACATTCTGAAATCAGCCCTGCTATTGTCGGTGCTCTATGCCCTCTTTGTCTGCTTGCTCCGGCGCGAGACGTTCCATCGGCTAAACCGTGCGGTGCTCCTCTCCACGCTCTGTCTGTCGATTCTAATCCCGGCGCTGAGACTGAGAATGGCGAAACCGTCGTATCTGACTTTCGACGAGGAGGAGATGCCGCTCAGCGGCGTTGTACTTCCGGATGTTGAGCCGGTCATCATGGATGGGCAAATGGCCGGACCCGATTCCGAAACATGGAGGCCTGCCTCGGTGGCGCAGCAGAAGGAAACTGAACGTGCACGCCTGTTCACGCCCCTGAACATCTATTATCTCCTTGGCCTCGCGATTTCCTTACTCGTCCTTGCCGCCCGATTCTTTATGGTCATTGGCATCCTGCGGCGCGGGATGCACCTCCGCGACAGTCAGGGGAACACAATAATCATCAGCAACGGGCGCTTCGCGCCTTGCAGCTTCTTTCGTCACATCCTCGTCAGCGCTGCCGACTACGACCGCGAGCGCGATTCCATCCTGCTCCACGAGCAGGCGCATGCCCGATTCGGACATTCGTGGGACATCCTGCTGCTGCAGGTGGTGCAGGCCATACAGTGGTTCAATCCCATCGTCCGCCTCCTGGGCCGCGACCTGCGGGCCGTGCACGAATACGAAGCCGACGAGGCTGTTCTTAAACAAGGCATCGATGCAACGAGATATCAAATCCTATTAGTGACACAGGCCAGCGGCGGCCGACTGCAGACGTTCGCCAACGGCCTCGGGCACGGTTCAATCAAAAATCGAATCGTTATGATGCACAAAGAGAAAACAAGTCGCGGGCACATTCTGAAAGCTATCTTCCTGCTGCCTGTGCTGGCAATCGCCATAGTAGCCTTTGCCAAGACTCCCCTCCAAGCCTTGCCCGAGGCTGCTCCAGAAACCGCCCCGGCATCCTATGCCCGCCAGATGGAAGCCTCGAAGGAACGGGCCGTCTCGGCCTTCATTATCTCGCCCGACGAGAAGAACCCAGTCCTTCGCCGCAGGGGCAACCTCTACATCCTGCACTGGCTTGCCGGCACATGGGTGGAGACGAACGACGGCTCATTTGTGGAAGACCATCCCGAGAGGAACATCGCTCTTCCAGCCGACAAGGTTAAGATGCAGCTCGACGGCGTGCCCTTCGATCTCGACCACATCCCCGACATTCCAGCCTCGGCCGTGCGAAAGATGGAGCGCCGGCTCGAAGGCGACGGCCGCGGTACGGTGAACCTCGTCACGAAGCCCGTCCAGATTCCAGCCGGCGTGAAGGGCAACATTAATCCCGAGTTCTCTCTCCTGCTCACGGGTGTCGTGCCCAAAGGCTCCTATTGGCGCACCTCCATCTATGTGAAACCCGGGCGCAACCTGAGCTTCGACTGGCGCACCTTCCATTCCTACACCACCTGGGAGGGCGAGCACGAAAATGTGCGTAATCACCTGCGCGACGTGGCCA
>CAMJRQ010000098.1 GCA_946408305.1 uncultured Prevotellaceae bacterium | reverse complement strand
GCCCAGATAGCGCGAATAGAGCGTGCTGGGCACAAAGACGTGCAGCACGCCGGCCAGCAGGAAGCCCAGCAACAGATAGGGCGACATCTGGTTGAGCAGACGCCCTATCTCAATGAGAATATTCAGAATGTACTCCATAACGTTGCGTTTTTTATCATTTCCGCTGCAAAGTTACGGCCTTCTGCGTGCAACTCGGTTGCAAAGTGTGTGACCGCCTACTCTTTTTCGCGCCCCGTGGCCAGCCATACGCCTGCCACCGTGAGCACCATGCCCGCCACCGACATCCACGTGAAGGGCTCGTCCAGCACGAGGTGGGCCGTGATGAGCGTGACGAGCGGGCTGAAGTAGATGAGGTTGTTGGCCCCCACCGTGCCCACGCGCTTCACCGACAGGTTCCACAGGAAGAAACATCCCAGCCCGGCCACCAGGCTCAGGAACAGCAGGTTGCCGGCCACCACCGGCTCGGCCACGATGGCTGCATAGTCCTTCGCCTCGTGCGACACGAGCAGCATGGGCAGTCCGCAGACGAAGCCCCAGAAGAAGAGCTTGCGCGTGATGAGCAGGGCGGGGTAGTGCTGGCTCACGCGGTTGTAGACGAGCGAATAGGCCGACCAGCTCAGTCCGCACAAGAGCGCCAGCAGGTCGCCCAGCGGATTGAGCTGGAGCAGGATGTGACCGTTCATCACCACGCAGAACACGCCCACCACGGCCATCGCCACGCCCACGAGGAGCAGCGGCGAGAGGCGCGTCGACGTGCGATAGAACAGGGCCATGAGCAGCAGCGTGTAGAGCGGCGTCAGGCTCACGATGAGGCTCACGTTGGTGGCCAGCGTATAGTCGAGTGCCGTGTTCTCCGTCAGGAAATAGAGGCAACCGCCCGTCAGTCCGATGAGCGCCATCCAAGCCTCGTCGCGCCACGGCAGCTTGATGCCGCGGCGATAGAAGGGCAGCAGGCAGACGTAGGCCAGCCCGAAGCGCATCAGGAAAATCTCAGTGGGGCTCAGCCCGTGGAGCAGCAAAACCTTGGTGGAGATAAACGTAGTGCCCCAAACGATGACACAAAAAAGAGCAATTATCCAGTACATAATTTATGATTCAAGGTTCGTGAGTGTATGTTGAAAAGGCGAATCACAAAAAAAGAACAACGAATTAAGCGAATTAATCAAATTAATTTTCTCTTGGATGTCAAACATGTGAAATTCGTAAAATTCGTTTAATTCGTTGTTCCCTTAATTTTGACGAGCCCTCGAGACTTCAGTGTTATCACCGTCACCTCGGGCGTGGCCCCGATGCGCATGGGCAGTGTGCCGCCCAGGCCGATGTTTACGTAGAGCGTCTGCTGCCCCTCGTCGTAGCGGCCGTCGCATTCGGGATAGATCCATCGGCTCGGCGTGAAGCCCAGGATGCGGAACTGCATGGCATGGGTGTGTCCGCTCAGCGTGAGCGGTATGTCGGTCTGCCCCACCACCTCGGCCCGCCAGTGCGAGGGGTCGTGGCTCAGCAGGATGCGGAACATGCCGTCGGTGCCCTGCATGGCCTCGCGGAGGCGTCCGCGGCGGATTATCTGATGGGCGCCGCAGCTCTGGTTCTCCACTCCGATGACGGCCAGCGAGTCGCCGGCGCGGTGCAGGACGAGGTGCTCGTTCAGCAGCACGCGCCAGCCAAGCCGCTCGCGCTGCAGCCTGACGAGCTCCGCCACCCGCTCCTGCCGCTCGCGCTGCGTGATGCCCGGCGCATAGGGGTCGTAGTCGTGGTTCCCCAGGATGCTCACCACCCCGTCGGCGGCGCTGAGCCGTGAGAGTATGTCGCAGAAGGGCTCGAGCTCGCGATAGTCGAACGACACCAGGTCGCCCGTGAAGACCACCAGGTCGGGCTCCAGCCGGTTGATGCTGTCCACCACGGCCGCGAGTCGGTCGGTGTGGCCCTGCCAGCCGTCGAGGTGCAGGTCGCTGATGTGCACGATGCGGTAGTCCTCGAAGCCCCGTGGCACGTCTGGGTGGCTGAACTCAACGGCCTTCACCTCGTAGCGGAAGCGGCCCACGCGGTTGCCCCACGCGAACAATGCCCACCACACCGCCACCAGCACCAGGCTGGCCCACCCGAACGGGCGCCACGCCAGCGAACAGTGGCAAAGCCTGGCTACGGGCCACAGCAGGCAGTAGACCACCTGCGGCACCAGCAGCCACACCGTCGATACGACGAGGCAGAAGAGGATAACGAACTTAATCATGCCTTTTTACCTTTTTCGGAGTGCAAAATTACAGACATTCCGCCACTCGCACAACAAAATGACGGAGAAAAAGTGTAGCCGCCAGGCCTTCGAGCGAGTCATCGAGATGGGCGACGCCAACGCCGACAGCTTCGTCTCCATCACCGATGTGGGCGTGATGATAGACCACATTTTGGGCTCCAGCCCCACGGGCTTCGACGAGACGGCCGGCGATGTCAACTTCGACGGTAGCGTCAGCATCACCGACGTAGGCATCGTCATCGACACGATTCTGAGCCAGTAAGATCTCCTCCGGCCCTCCCGAGGGTAGGAGAGACAGTGCGACGCAGCCATCCCCGGCAATACGGGCGGGTGGCTGCGTCGTTCGTTTTTGGGGGAAGGGCGAAACAGGCGTCGCCCGAAACCCTTAGGGTTTGAAATGCATCATTCCGCTCCTGCTTCGCCCCGATAAGCCTGCCAAAACCTTGCCCGTAAGCGAAAGTTTTGCTATTTTTGCAGAAGCAAGCAAATAAAAAACAGACATGAACAGACATTTCCTTCTTCTCCTGGCGGTCGTTCTCCTGGCCGTGCAGGCCCAGGCTCAGAAAATCAAGGTGGCCTGCGTGGGCAACAGCATCACCTACGGTGCCACCATCCAGGATCGCGACCATTGGAGCTATCCCGCCCAGCTCCAGGCCTATCTGGGCGACGACTACGAGGTGCGCAACTTCGGCGTCAACGGCACCACCATGCTCCACTCGGGCGACTATCCCTACATCAAGACCGAGCAGTATCGCCAGGCACTCGACTTCCGCCCCGACATCGTCCTCCTCAAGCTGGGCACCAACGACAGCAAGGGCTGGAACTGGGGCCGCAAGGACGACTTCACGAAGGACTACCAGGCCTTCATCGACACGCTGCGGGCCCTGCCCTCGCATCCCCGCATCGTCCTCCTCACCCCCCTGCGCTGCTTCATCCCGGCCAGCGACCCCGGCATCAGCAGCCAGGTCATTGCCCAGGAGGTGCGCCCCATGGTGGAGGAGATGGCCTTCCGAAACGGACTGGAAATCATCAACATGTTCAACGTCGTCCCCGACACGTGGGACCCCTCCCTCATGCCCGACAAACTCCATCCCTCGGCCCGCGGAGCCGGTGCCATGGCTCTGAAGGTGTATAACCACCTCTCCGTGAAAGCCGAGACGCCGGCCGCCGACGCCACCGAGCCCTTCTATCGTCAGGGAGCCAAGACGTTCAATTTCCACGGCTTCACGGGCTACGACTTCCAGAGCGACGGCGTGGCCTGCAAAGTGGTGGAGCCGCGCGTGGTGGCCCAGGGCCGGCCCTGGATATGGCGCGCCCGCTTCTGGGGCCACGAGCCGCAGACCGACATCGACCTGCTCGAGCGCGGCTTCCACGTGGCCTACTGCGACGTGGGCAATCTCTACGGCTCGCCCGAGGCTGTCCGCCGCTGGGACGTCTTCTACCGCCGCATGACGCGCGCCGGCTTCGCCCGCAAGGTGGCCCTCGAGGGCATGAGCCGCGGCGGACTTATCATTTACAACTGGGCCGCGCGCAACCCCAAGAAGGTGGCCTGCATCTATGCCGACGCCCCGGTGATGGACATCACCCAGTGGCCCATGACCACCGCTCCCGGCGCCGAGACCGAGCGGATGATGAAGGCCTACGGCTTTGCCAGCGAGGACGAGGCCCGCGCCTGGCGTGGCAACCCCATTGACCATGCCCGCCAGATGGCCCGCGCCCGCATCCCCATCCTCCACGTCGTGGGCGATGCCGACCGCGTGGTGCACTACGCCACGAACACCCGCGTCTTCGAGGAGCGCATGCGTGCCCTCGGTGCCCCCATCCAGGTCATCCACAAGCCCGCCGTCGACCACCATCCCCACTCCCTCAGCTGCCCCCAGCCCATCGTCGATTTCATCCTGCAAGCCACGGGGCAATAGACGGCTGACATAAGGACGCCTTTAGCGTCCTTAGACACGATTAAAAATTTCCCTCCCCCTAAAAACGCAACACGTTCCTCGGGCCCGAGGAACGTGTTGCGATGGTCCGAGGAACGTGTTGCGTTTCCCGGAAGAACGTGGTGTGTCTTTGAGGCGGGGCCTCGTCTTATGAGAGCTCGGCCTCGGTGAGGTAGCTCAGCTGGTTGGCCAGAATGGTCTCGCGGGCGCGCTCCTCGTCGTCGGTGCGGAAGATGAGGATGCCCTTGCCGCCCATCAGGAAGGAATAGAGATAGGCGATGCTGATGCCGGCCTGGCTGAAGGCCTCGATGGCCTCGGCTGCGCGGCCGGGCTGGTTGTCGAGCTGGAGGGCGAAGACGTTGGAGAGCGACACGGGCACGCCGGCACGCTTCAGTTCCTCGCAGGCGCGCTGGGGCTCGGAGCAGATGAGGCGATAGATGCCATACTCGGCCGTGTCGGCAATGCAGGAGGCGATGATCTGAATCTGGGCCTCTTTCAGCACTTCGAGAACCTTGATGAGCGTGCCGGAGCGGTTCTCGAGGAAGACGGATAATTGAACGATGGTCATGATGAATTTTCGATTTTCAACCCCCTCCGCGTCGCTCCCCGAGGGGAGGACGTGAAATGAGGCTTTGGTTATTTATTGGTTACAATTATTTTTTTCACTGGTACACCTTGCGCTTGTCCACCACGCGGACGGCCTTGCCTTCGCTCTGGGGGAGTGTGCCGCGGGGCACGAGCCGGACGTGGGGCGTGAGCAGGATTTCGTCCTTGAGGGCGCGGGTGATGTCGCGGTTGAGCTGTTGCAGCTGGGTAAAGTCGTCGGTGAACATCTCGGAGAGTTCCACCTCGACGGTCATGTTGTCGTTGTCCTCGTCGGTGGTGAGCGTGATGAGGTAGTTGTTGCCCAGCTGGGGGAACTGCATGAGAATCTTCTCGATCTGGATGGGGAAGATGTTCACGCCGCGCAGCACCATCATGTCGTCCGAGCGGCCGCGCATGCGGTCGAGCCGTATGTGGTTGCGACCGCAGGGACACGTGCGGCCCAGGACGCGGGTGAGGTCGCGGGTGCGGTAGCGCAGCAGGGGCATGG
>CAMJRQ010000097.1 GCA_946408305.1 uncultured Prevotellaceae bacterium | reverse complement strand
CCCGTCAGCGGGGGCGGCGCGCTGTGTTGTATAGGACTGGGAAGTTAATCCTGCTCCTCGTCGGCTTTCTTGCGCACGGTGCGCTTGGTGCGCTTGGGCTTCTCCTCGACAACGGGAGTGGGGTTCACTCCGGCCAGCTCGGGGTCTATCATGATGCGTCCGCAGAACTCGCATACGATGATTTTCTTTCGCATGCGGATGTCGAGCTGGCGCTGGGGCGGAATCTTGTTGAAGCAACCGCCGCAGGCGTCGCGCTGCACGTAGACGATGCCCAGTCCGTTGCGGCTGTTCTTGCGGATGCGTCTGAAGGCGCTCAGCAGTCGGGGCTCGATGGTTATCTCCACGTTCTTGGCTTTCTCGCGCAGCTTGTCTTCCTCGGCCTTTGTCTCGGAGATTATCTCGTCGAGCTCGCTCTTCTTGACCTCGAGGTCGGCACGCCGCTCGCTGGCCTGCTCGCTGTTGGCAGCCATCTCCTCGGTGCGGGTGGCCATGAGGACCTTGGCCTCGCCGATGCGCTTCTCGTTGAGCTGGTTGTCGAGTTCGGCATATTCGATTTGCTTCGTCAGGTTGTCATACTCGCGGTTGTTGCGCACGGTGTCCATCTGGGCCTTGTATCGCTCGATGTTCGACTTGTTGCCCTCGATGACGGCCTGCCGCTCGGTGATTTCGCGCTTCAGCTCGGCAATCTCGTTGCTCATCTTCTCGATGCGGGTGGTGAGTCCCTCGATTTCGTCCTCCAGGTCTTGCACCTCGAGGGGGAGCTCGCCGCGCAGCGTCTTGATCTTGTCAATCTCGGAGAGCAGCGTCTGCAGTGTGTACAGGTTCTTCAGTTTCTCTTCCACGCTCAGTTCGGCGGGGTCTTTGATTTTTTCTTTTGCCATGTCTTATAATTAAATGTTCAGATGTTCAGAGGTAGTGAACCGGATTCGTGTCCACCCGGCTCAGGAAGATGGGCAGCTCGGGGAATCGCTGCGAGAGCACGGAGCGGAAGATGTGGGGCGTGAAGCGCTCGCTCTGATAGTGGCCCAGGACGCCAATCTGTATCTGCTGCTCGTGGCCGAAATACTGGTGATAGTGCATCTCGCCCGTCAGGAAGGCATCGGCCCCGAGGCGCAGTGCCTCGTCGAGCATGAAGTCGCCGGCGCCGCCGCAGAGGGCCACGCGCTGAATGGGGCGCTGCAGGAGCTCGTTGTGCTGGAGACATTCCACGCCGAAGACCTCCTTCACGCGCTGCAGGAACTGGAGCGAGTCCTCGCCCTCGAGCAGATAGCCCACGACGCCGCTGCCGGCCCTGACGGGCTGCTCGTGGTCGTCGATGCGCACCTGCACGCGGCGCGGCTGCATCAGCTCCACGTCCACCAGCCCCAGCTTTTCAGCCATGCGGAAGTTCACGCCGTCCTCGGCGTTGTCCAGGTTGGTGTGGGCCGAATAGATGGCCAGGTTGTGCTGGATGGCCAGTCGGAGGCAACGCTCGGGCAGCGTGGCGTCGGAGACGCGTTTCAGGCCGCGGAAGAGCAGCGGGTGGTGGGAGATGATGAGGTCGCAGTCCATCTCGAGCGCCTCGGCGATGACCTGCTCGGTCACGTCCAGACACAATAATGCCCCTGAGACTTCCGCCTCTGTCAGCCCAACCTGCAGGCCGGCATTATCGTAGCTCTCCTGCAGGGGCAGAGGCGCGAAAAGTTCAAGGGCGCGCATCACGTCACGTACTTTCACGCTCATAAAAACAAGGTTTTAACCGCTGCAAAGTTACGGATATTTGTACTAATTGCCAAATTTATTTTGATTTTTCCGCCTTTCGCACTACTTTTGCATGCAGAACAAAGAGGCATCCCACATTCATGGCATTGCAATACAGACTGAACACCTCGACGATTGACGACCTGACGCTCCATCTCAACCTGCGCGAGGCGCCGCTGCCCGAGACCGCGGGAATGGCGGTCACACGGCTGCCGGCCGAATGGAACGCGCAGTCGGGCATACAGCTGACATGGCCGCACGCCGCCACCGACTGGGCTCCGATGCTCCACGAGGTGGAGCGATGCTACGTCAGCATGGCGCTGGAGATTGCCCTGCGCGAAAGGCTGCTCATCGTCGCGCCCGACCCCGAGGCCGTGGAGCGTCTGCTGCGCGAGCAGTTGCCGCAGAAGGCGCTGGCGCAAATCTCGTTCCACCGCATCCCGACGAACGACACCTGGGCACGCGACCACGGCTTCCTCACGCTGCTCACCGACCGTGGGCCGCGCCTGCTCGATTTCTGTTTCAACGGCTGGGGCGAGAAATTTCCCGCCGAGCTCGACAACCAGATTAACCGCCGCCTGTGGGACGAGGGCGTCCTGCAGGGCGAATACGAGTCGCACCTCGACTTCGTGCTCGAGGGAGGCAGCATCGAGAGCGACGGCCGCGGCACACTGCTCACCACGAGCCGCTGCCTCCTGGCCCCCCACCGCAACCAGCCCCTCTCGAAGGCCGACATCGAGCTGCGCCTGCTGCGCTACTTCCACGCCCAGCGCGTCCTCTGGCTCGACCACGGATGGCTCGAGGGCGACGACACCGACGGCCACATCGACACGCTGGCCCGCTTCTGCCCCTCGGACACCATCGCCTACGTGCGCTGCACCGACCCCGCTGACCCCCACCACGACGAGCTACGCCTCATGGAGACCGAGCTGCAGAACCTCCGCACGCCCGAAGACCGTCCCTACCAGCTGCTGCCGCTGCCCATGCCACGCCCGATTCTCGACGAAGAAGGCAACCGGCTGCCAGCCACCTATGCCAACTTCCTCATCCTGAACGGAGCCGTGCTGATGCCCACCTACGGACAGCCCGAGAACGACGAGACGGCGCGGCGCCAGCTGCAGAAAGCCTTCCCGCGGCACGAGGTGGTTGCCATCGACTCGCGGCCGCTCATCCGCCAGCATGGCAGCATCCACTGCTCCGCCATGCAATTCCCCTTGGGCACACTCGCCCTGCCGACCGACAATCCCGAACCACACTCATGAAAATAGGAATCATACAACAGACGTGCACCGCCGACGTCGAGGCCAACAAGCAAAAGCTGGCCCGCAACATAGCCGACGTGGCTGCCCGCGGCGCCCAGCTGGTGGTGCTGCAGGAGCTCCACAACAGCCTCTATTTCTGCCAGACGGAGCAGACCGACAACTTCGACCTGGCTGAACCCATCCCAGGGCCCGGCACCGACTTCTTCGGCCAGCTGGCACGGGAGCACGGCATCGTGCTCGTGACGAGCCTCTTCGAGCGCCGCGCCGCCGGGCTCTACCACAACACGGCCGTGGTCTTCGAGGCCGACGGGACGATAGCCGGCAAATATCGCAAGATGCACATCCCCGACGACCCTGCCTACTACGAGAAGTTCTATTTCACCCCCGGCGACCTGGGCTTCCACCCCATACAGACGTCGCTGGGCCGGCTGGGCGTGCAGGTGTGCTGGGACCAGTGGTACCCCGAGGGAGCCCGTCTGATGGCGCTCCGCGGAGCTGAACTGCTCATCTACCCCACCGCCATCGGCTACGAGACAACCGACACGCCCCAGGAGCAGCAGCGGCAGCGCGAGGCCTGGCAGACCGTGCAGCGCGGACATGCCGTGGCCAACGGACTGCCCGTGGTGGCCGTGAACCGCGTGGGCCATGAGCCCGACCCCAGCGGACAGACCGCCGGCATCCGTTTCTGGGGACACAGCTTCGTCTGCGGCCCGCAGGGCGAAATGCTGGCCCAGGCCGACGAGGAGGAGGCGAACCTGGTGGTCGACATCGACATGCAGCGCTCAGAGAACGTGCGCCGTTGGTGGCCCTTCCTGCGCGACCGCCGCATCGACGAGTTCGGGCCACTGGCCGAGCGATACCTCGACGAACCGTAAAATCGTAAACCGTAAATCATAAAAGATGTCCAGCACACTCAGATTCCACGTCGTAGGCAAGGCCTTCGAGAAGAAGCCCGTGGAGGTGCCCAACAGAAAGGAGCGCCCCAGCGAGTTTTTTGCCAAATATGTATTCACCCGCCAGAAGATGCTCCGCTATCTGCCCGACGACGTTTTCCAGAAGATGTGCGACGTCGTCGACAACGGCTCGCGGCTCGACCTCCCCACCGCCAACGCCGTGGCCGAGGGCATGAAGAACTGGGCCATGCAGCTGGGTGCCACCCACTGCACCCACTGGTTCCAGCCCCTCACCGAGGGCACGGCCGAGAAGCACGACGGATTTGTCGAGCACGACGGCAAGGGAGGCATGATCGAGGAGTTCACGGGCAAGATGCTCGTGCAGCAGGAGCCCGACGCCTCCAGCTTCCCCTCGGGCGGCATACGCTCCACCTTCGAAGCCCGCGGCTATTCGGCCTGGGACCCCGCCAGCCCCGTCTTCGTCATCGGCGACACGCTGATGATTCCCACCGTCTTCATCTCCTACACCGGCGAGGCGCTCGACTATAAGGCACCGCTGAAGAAGTCCATCCACGCCGTGAGCCAGGCCGCCGCCGACGTCTGCCGCTACTTCTACCCCGACGTGCGCAAGGTCATCTGCAACCTGGGCTGGGAGCAGGAATACTTCCTCGTCGACGAGGGCCTCTATGCCGCCCGCCCCGACCTGCTGATGACAGGCCGCACCCTCATGGGGCACGACTCGGCCAAGAACCAGCAGATGGACGACCACTACTTCGGCTCCATCCCCGAGCGTGTGGCCGCCTTCATGAAGGACCTCGAGATTCAGGCACTGGAGCTGGGCATCCCATGCAAGACACGCCACAACGAGGTGGCCCCCAACCAGTTCGAGCTGGCTCCCATCTACGAGGAGATGAACCTGGCCGTGGACCACAACATGCTGCTCATCTCGCTCATGAAGCGTGTGGCACGCCACCACGGCTTCCGCTGCCTGCTCCACGAGAAACCCTTTGCCGGCATCAACGGCTCGGGCAAGCACTGCAACTGGAGCCTCTCCACCGACACCGGCATCCTGCTCCACGGCCCCGGCCGCACGCCGCTCGACAATCTGCGCTTCGTCACCTTCATCGTCGAGACGCTCATGGCCGTCTATCGCCACAACGCCCTGCTCAAGGCCAGCATCATCTCGGCCACCAACGCCCACCGACTGGGCGCCAACGAGGCTCCGCCCGCCATCATCTCCTCCTTCCTGGGCAAGCAGCTCACGCAGCTGTTGCAGAAGCTCGAGGAGACCGACGACGACGACCTCTTCCAGCTGGCCGGAAAGAAGGCCCTCAAGCTGAACATCCCCCAGATTCCCGAACTGCTGCTCGACAACACCGACCGCAACCGCACGTCGCCCTTCGCCTTCACCGGCAACCGCT
>CAMJRQ010000096.1 GCA_946408305.1 uncultured Prevotellaceae bacterium | reverse complement strand
CGACGTGGTGAACTACATCATGACGGCCAAGGAGGCTGCCATCTCGGTGGACGAAGCCATCGACGGCGAGAACGCCAACATCCACGGCGCCACCTCCGACATCCCCATCAAGAACGAGGAGGGAGACACCCTGGCATTCATGCCCCACGGAGTGCTCTCGATTGCCATCGCCGCACAGGCCGAGCGCGCCAAGAACTACATCGTGGCACAGGTGACCGACGGCACGCTGACCGTAGGTGTGAAGAACCGCCACAGCCACCAGCAGCACGACTGGACCGGCTTTGCCAACACCAAGCTCATCTATCTGGGCGAGCTTGAAGACGCAGGCGTGGCCGACGGACTCGACCTGGCCCTCCAGGGACAGGTGGCCCGCATCAACACCATCCTCACCGACTATGAGCCGGCCTTCGACAAGAACCACAAGATCTATCCCAACTTCAGCGAAGCCGACAAGACCGAACTGGCCAGTCTGGCACAGCAGGCCAGCGCCGCCACGACGAACGCCGAGAAGTATGAGATCATCCAGAAAATCTCGGCCCTCTTCGAGGATGTCTACGAGTGCAAGCAGGCATACATCTCGATGATTCAGAAGGCTACCATGGTGGAGGAACTCTCCTCGCTGCTCTACGATCTGGTTGACGAAGATGAGTACCAGAAGCTGGAGAACACCTACAACGCCCTCTGGGATGCCTACATGGACGGCACCTACTCCACCGCCGAGGCCCAGAACCCCGCAGTGATGGCCGACG
Source organism: uncultured Prevotellaceae bacterium (assembly GCA_946408305.1). The sequence goes on along the minus strand of CAMJRQ010000096.1, from coordinate 4,645 downwards.
TCCAGAAATATATCCCCGAGCAGGACGAGAACGGCACGTATCAGCTGGCCGACAAGACCCACATGATTTACTTCGCTGCCGTAGCCGGCACCAACGAGCCCGAGGCTAAGGCCGTCATGCTGAACGACATCGACATGACCGGCGTGGCCTGGAAGGGCATCGGAACGGACGACAACCCCTTCAAGGGCACGTTCGACGGCCAGGGCCACAAGTTCTCGAACCTGAAGGTTTCGGGCGACCAGCGCGTGGGCCTCTTCAGCCATGTGGCTGGCGACATGACGCTCAAGAACCTCATCCTGGACAACACCTGCTCCATCGAAGCCACCACGGGCGGATATGCCGGCATCATCGGCTGCTCGGACGATGGCAACAAGGGCACCATCACCATCCAGCAGGTGGGTAACGAAGGCACCGTGACCGCAGCCGGACAAAATGCCGGCGGCATCATCGGCGTGAACATGGGCAGCTCGTCCTCGTTCCTCATCGAGAACTGCTACGTCACCGGCACGGTGAAGGGCGGCAGCGAGAGCGGCGCCATCACCGGCTGGACCGGAGGCTCGCAGAGCACCATCCGCAACTGCTGGGCCACATGCACCGTGGAAGGCCACGACGACGGCAAGCCCTTCTTCCGCCACGACGACACGAAGGTGGAGAACTGCTTCAACCTGAGCGGCGAGCAGGCCACCAAGATGACCCTCGAGCAGCTCAAGAGCGGCGAGATTGCCTACCGCCTGAATGGCAGCTCGAGCGAGAACCCCACTTGGTTCCAGACCATCGGCACCGACACCATCCCGCGCCTCTTCGAGGGCGACATCGTCTACTTCTACAACGACGAGTACACGAACGAGAAGCCCATCATCGAGCTCAACTCCTTCGCCTACGCTCTGCAGAGCGCTTCGAACGAGAACGAGGCTACCATCCTCTACACCCTCAACTCGCCCGCCAAGGCTGCCAAGATTGACTTCTACGCCGGCGAGACGAAGGTCTACACCGAGGAGCTCTCGGGCGACCAGCTGACCGCAGGCAACCACTCCGTGAGCGTGGCCAACAGCAACCTGGGCGAGACCGGCACCGAGATTACGTTCAAGGTGAGCGTCGAGTCCATCGGCGTGCTCACAGCCTCGGCCGTGGGCGAGTCGGTGAAGATTCTGAGCCCCTATGGCATGGCCATCAACAACCTGCCCGAATCGAAGACCTTCGGCACGGCACTCGTCTCCGAGTCCACGGCCCAGGACACCACGGGCTTCGTCTCCGACGCACGCGAGGGACGCGAGGCCATCTACGCCTTCACGCCTCAGCTGGAGAGCGTACAGGCCAACGACGGCATTGCCGGCTTCACAGGCGGACTGACCTTCAACTCCGAGGGCCCGCTGAAGTCCAATGCATACCCCGGACTCGAGCCCAAGACCATCCGCATCAGCGAGGACGGACGCCTCTTCGTGGGCCTCATGGGCGGCAACCACGCCAGCTCCATCTACGAGGCTAACCTCGAGGACCTCAACGCCGCATGGTCGCCCCTCTTCACCGGCGGCACGCTCGACGAGACCACCGGCCTGACCAAGATTGGCGAAGACATCCAGACCGGTATGATGGTCAGCTTCGACGTCGAGGGAAAGGGCGACGCCCTGAAGCTCTATACGCTCGTGGGCGACACGATTGGCTTCAACTTCTACGCCGAGGACAGCAAGGAGCACTACTACGCCTACACCTACGACCTGGGCACCAAGACCGAGTGGAACACCCTGCCCACCTCTGTCTATGCTCCGCTGACCGAGAACCACTGGACCATCGCTCCCGCTCCCGTGAACATCGTGAGCGACCGCCGCGGCGGACTCTGGTACATCCAGTACCGCGCCAACCCGACGGCCGAGCTGCCCGCTCTGAAGCACTTCAACGCCGAGGGCGCTGTAGACTACAACAACATCTCGCGTGCAATGCCGGGCGGTGGCATGGCCATCTCGGCCGACGGCTCGATGGTTGCCATCCCCACGGGCGACAAGCGCGTCTCGGTCTACAGCATCAACTATGCTCCCAACGAGTTCGGTCTCATCACCATGTCGGGCATCCAGACGTTCAACACCCTCGACGGCAACCAGCTCACCGCGCTGGCCTTCGACTATGCCAACAACGTATGGGCTGCCTCGAAGAGCAGCAACACGCTCACACGCTACGTCGTGCCCGGCATCCTCGAGGGTAACACCACCGTGACGCCCTCCAACGCCGAGGCCAAGTTCACCGTCGGACAGACCAAGACCGGCATCCAGAGCGTCAAGGGCACTGGCGACGACGTCATCTACACCCTGGGCGGTATCCGCACGGAGAAGCCTCTGAAGGGCGTGAACATCGTCAACGGCAAGAAGGTGCTGAAGTAAAAAACCTCCCCCAGCCCCTCCCAAGGAGGGGGGAAACCTCATTCCAAGCGAAGGCGAGCCGCAGCAGCGGCTCGCCTTCGCTGCGTTATGCGGGGGATGAAACGGCACGTTACACGAGCCGTTACACCGTGATGTAATCGTTTTACACCGTGGTGTAATCGTTTTACATCACGGTGTAAAAAGTGTGTAATAATGCCTCGGGGGCGAACGGACGCTGAAGGCGGTCTTTCACTCCCACTTGCTCATCCAACCCGCCGAAACGAGGAAAAAACAGCACATTTGTTTCAATTCTCGCAGCTTCTTTGTAATTTTGCACCGCACTTAATCATACAATGTAACATGGAACAGAACCTTTTCATCTATAACACGCTGTCGCGCACGAAAGAACTCTTCCGCCCGATACACGAGGGCCGCGTGGGCATGTACGTCTGCGGGCCGACGGTCTATGGCGACGCTCACCTGGGCCACGCACGGCCGGCCATCACGTTCGACCTGCTCTTCCGCTACCTGCAACATATCGGTTACAAGGTGCGCTACGTGCGCAACATCACCGACGTGGGCCATCTGGAGCACGATCGAGCAGCTGGAGCCCATGGAGGTGGCCCAGTATTACACGAACCGCTTCCACCAGGCCATGGACGCACTGGGCTGCCTGCCCCCCAGCATCGAGCCCCACGCCACGGGCCACATCATCGAGCAGCAGCAGCTCGTCCAGGAGATTCTGGACAACGGCTATGCCTACGTGAGCAACGGCTCGGTCTACTTCGACGTGGAGAAGTACGACCGCGACCACCACTACGGCATCCTCTCGGGCCGCAACCTGGAGGAGGTGAAGGACGCCTCGCGCGAGCTGGACGGCGTGGGCGAGAAGCGGCGCCAGGCCGACTTTGCCCTCTGGAAGAAGGCACAGCCCGAGCACATCATGCGGTGGCCCAGCCCCTGGAGCGACGGCTTCCCCGGCTGGCACTGCGAGTGTACGGCCATGGGACGCAAGTATCTGGGCTCGCACTTCGACATCCACGGCGGCGGCATGGACCTCATCTTCCCCCACCACGAGTGCGAGATAGCCCAGGCCGTGGCCTCGCAGGGCGACCAGATGGTGCACTACTGGATGCACAACAACATGATCACCATCGAGGGCAAGAAGATGGGCAAGTCGTACAACAACTTCATCACCCTGCCCCAGTTCTTCGCCGGCGACCACGAGAAGCTCACGCAGCCCTACACGCCCATGACCATCCGCTTCTTCATCCTCCAGGCCCACTACCGCTCCACCGTCGACTTCAGCAACGACGCCCTGCAGGCCGCCGAGAAGGGTCTCGCACGCCTCATGGAGGGGTGGAAGAACCTCGGACGACTTCAGGAGGGACAGAAGACGAAGGGCCAGCCCCAGGTGGAGATGGCCCAGGTGGACGAGCTGCGAGAGAAATGCTACGAGGCCATGAACGACGACCTCAACTCGCCCATCGTCATCAGCCACCTCTTCGACGCCTGCCGCCTCGTCAACACGGTGCTCGACCGCAAGGCCAGCATCACGCCCGAAGTGGCCCAGGCGCTCGCCACAGTCTTCCGCACCTTCGCCTTCGACATTCTGGGCCTGCGCGAGGAAACCGACGTGAGCAACCGCAAGCGCGAAGAGGCCTACGGAGCCGTCGTAGACATGGTGCTGCGCCAGCGCCAGCAGGCCAAGGCCGAAAAGAACTGGGCCCTCTCCGACCAGATTCGCGACCAGCTCGCCGAACTGGGCTTCGAAGTGAAAGACACCAAGGACGGCTTCGCCTGGACACTGAATAAGTAAGAAGAAAGAAAGCTCCCCGATAAAACGAATCCTAACCAGTGGGATGTTTGTAGCATCCCGTGGTTAGGATTAGTTGTTTTTGCATCATGAGGCAGAGGCGGGGGGGTAACGACAATTTAGACATTTTTAGAAAAGGGGCGTGATGTTTACCCCACCCCTGCCCCTCCCCTCAAAAGGGAGGGGAGCCGTGGGCGATGAACTCCCCGCCCCTATGAGGGGAGGGGTGGAGCGAAGCGGAGGGGTGGGGTAAACAGCCGACGTGGTAGACACTCCCCCCTCACTAAGGGGGAGAATCATAAGCCGTGGGACGCTGAAGGCGTCCACCTTTCGATAACCGTGGGTACTCGCCTGCGAGCACCCACGGAGAACAAGACCCCAAAAATACGAAGCGACCCTGGAGGGGTCGACCAACTGCAGAATGGGACAGATGCGGGTCGACCCCTCCAGGGTCGTACTTTCTGGATGCATTACCCAT
>CAMJRQ010000095.1 GCA_946408305.1 uncultured Prevotellaceae bacterium | reverse complement strand
GAGCGAGCGCTTCCTGTGGGACCTGCGCCGTCTCGTGGCCGACCGCGTGGCCTATGATTACGTAGGCGGACTGCGCGATGTCAGCCATCGCCACGGGCTCACCACCTGGCTCGAATGTTATGGACACTGGGGCTTCCCCAGCGAGTTCCTCATGTATGGCGGACAGAGCGACGAGGTGGGCGGCGAGTTCTGGAGCGAAGGCTCGCTGGGCGACATCGAGAACCGCGCCGCCAGCAGCTGTGCCCACATCTACGGCAAGCGCAAGGTCTGGGCCGAGTCGTGCACGGCAGGCGGTCCTGCCTTCACCCGCTATCCCGCCTTGATGAAGCAGCGCACCGACCGCTTCTTCTGCGAAGGCATCAATGCCACCCTCCTTCATCTCTACATCCAGCAGCCCGACACCACCACATACCCCGGCATCAGCGCATGGTTCGGCAACGAGTTCAACCGCAAAAACGTCTGGTTCAGCCAGATGGACCTCTTCACCGACTATCTGCGCCGCTGCAATCTCATGCTCCAGCAGGGCGACTATGTGGCCGACGCAGCCTACTTCATCGGTGAGGACGCTCCCAAGATGACGGGCGAATGCACCCCCGCGCTGCCCCGCGGATACAGCTTCGACTATGTGAATGCCGAGGTGCTCCGTAAGGCCCGTGTGGCCGACGGCTGCCTCCAGCTCGAGAGCGGCATGCGCTACCGCGTGCTCGTGCTCCCCAACCAGACCACCATGCGCCCCGAGGTGCTCCGCACCATTGCCAGCCTCGTGCGTCAGGGTCTCACCATCCTGGGCCCCAAGCCCACACAGTCGCCCAGCATGCAGAATTATCCCGATTGCGACAAAGACGTGACTCGCCTGGCCGATAGCCTCTTCTCGCAGCCCACCTTCGGGCAAGGTCGCGTCTACCCCGAAGGCACCGCCCTGTCCACCGTCTTCCAGCAACTCGGTGTGCAGCCCGATTGCCTTGTCCCCGAAGACAAGCCCGTGCTCTTCATTCATCGCTCGCTGCCCGATGCCGACATCTACTTCCTCAGCAACCAAGCCGGCCACGAGCAGACTTTCGATGCCGCGTTCCGCGTCAGCGGCATGCAGCCCGAGCTGTGGAACCCCGTCAGCGGTGAGGTGCGCCCCTTGGCCCAATACGAAAGCGACGGCAGCCTCACCCGCGTCCCGCTGCGCCTTGCCGGTTTCGAGAGCGCGTTCGTCGTGTTCCGCCCCGAGGCCACAGACCGCAGCCAAGCATCGGCTGCCGAGAACTTCCCACAGCCGCAGACTCTCAGCCAGCTCACATCGCCCTGGCAGCTCACCTTCCAGCCCGGCATGCGCGGACCCTCGCAGCCCGTCACCCTCGCCAGCCTGAGTTCGCTCAGCCAGAGCGACAACGACTCCATCCGCTATTTCTCGGGCCAGGTGGACTACGAGACTACCTTCCAGCTCGCGGAGAAGCCCTCGGGCCGACTCTATCTCAACCTGGGCCGCGTGATGGTCATGGCCCGTGTCTATGTCAACGGTCGCTATGCCGGCGGTGTCTGGACCGCGCCCTATCGGGTGAACGTCAGCGACCTCGTCGTCGAGGGCGAGAATACCCTGCGCGTCGAAGTCGTCAACAACTGGCAGAACCGCATGGTGGGCGACCTGCGTCTGCCCGAAAGCGAGCGCAAGACCTACGCCACGGTCAACCCCTTCTCGGCCGACACCCCGCTGCAGGAATCGGGGTTACTGGGGCCGGTGAGATTGGAGGTTGAACAGTAAGTTCGGCTCGATGTTTGGAAAATTAAAGGGTTAAGGATTTCCGAGAAAATCCTTAACCCTTTTTCAATATATTTTACCTTGATGTGTTTGCAGTCGGTTTTTGTTGTCCCCCAAAATGGTGTTAGCAACGATTAGATTTGGTGAGGCAGGCTGAGAATCGCCCGATTCTTGGAAATACTGGATTTATAAGTGCCTGATATTTAGGGTGTCTGAAATTTAATTTTTGTGAGTTAACCCGACATTTGCTTCAAAAGAACGTGTTCTGGCGGCCGGAACACCGTGTTGCGTTGACCAAAACCCTGTGGTTCGTCGGCAAAAAGCCTTAGGGGTTTCGTCTTGTGTCGTACTTTTCGATAAAATAGAAAGGCTTATTTGTAAGGATAAATTCGCTGTTTTGTTTTCCGATTTCTAAACATCAAGCTGAAGCGTCACGGGGCAGTGGTCGCTGCCCATGATGTCGGATAGAATCTCGGCCTGCCGGATGCTTGGGACGAGGCGGTTTGATGCAAGGAAATAGTCGATGCGCCATCCGATGTTCTTCTCGCGGGCATGGAAGCGGTAGCTCCACCAGCTGTAGGCGTCGCGCTCCTGCGGATGGAGGTGGCGGAAGGTGTCGGTGAATCCGCTCTCGAGGAGGCGGGTCATCTGCTGGCGTTCTTCGTCGGTGAAACCCGCGTTGCGGCGGTTGGCTGCCGGGTTCTTGATGTCGATTTCCTGATGGGCCACGTTCATGTCGCCGCAGACGATGACGGGCTTCTGGGCATCGAGGCGGTGGAGATAGGCCTGAAAGTCGGTTTCCCAACGCATGCGGTAGTCAAGTCGGCGCAGCTGGTCCTGACTGTTGGGGGTATAGACGTTGACGAGAAAGAAATGCTCCGTCTCGAGGGTGATGATGCGGCCCTCGTGGTCGTGCTCGTCGATGCCCATGCCGAGGCTGACGCTGAGGGGTTCGTGACGGGTGAAGACGACGGTGCCGCTGTAGCCTTTCTTGTCGGCCGAGTTCCAGAACGACTGGTAGCCCGGGAAGACGACCGAGAGCTGCTCGGGCTGCATCTTGGTCTCTTGCAGGCAGAAGAAGTCGGCATCGAGGGCCTTGAATACTTCGGTGAAATTTTTTCCCATCACGGCTCGCAGGCCATTCACGTTCCAACTGACGAATCTGTAGTTCATAGGGGTTTCGGGTTCTGAGTTTGTGTGTACGCTTCGGCGATGCAAAGTTAAGAAAATGGGGGCGAAACGGCAAATAAATTTGGAAAATCGCGCTCTTCTACACGATTTTAGCCTGCAGCCGAAAGGAGAAAATCAAAGTAATCTTTGTTTTTCTGCTCACTTATCCGTAACTCTGACCTGCGGTCGAAGGTACTCTCGTTCGAGCGCTCGGCCCGAAGGGACGCTTCTGCCCGCTTTGCGGGTGTTGAAGAAAATCAAAGCAAACTTTGTTTTTCTGCTCACTTATCCGTAACTCTGACCTGCGGTCGAAGGTACTCTCGTTCGAGAAAATCAAAGCAAACTTTGTTTTTCTGCTCACTTATCCGTACCTTTGCAGAGATTTTACGAAAGCTAATATATAATTAAGGTATAAGCAATGAGTTTGAAAATTGTTGTATTGGCCAAGCAGGTGCCCGACACACGCAACGTCGGTCCTGACGCCATGACGCCGGAGGGAACTGTGAACCGCAGTGCGCTGCCGGCCATTTTTAATCCGGAAGATTTGAACGCGTTGGAGCAGGCTCTGCGTCTGAAAGACCAGAATCCGGGCTCGACGGTAGAAGTGCTGACGATGGGCCCGGGCCGTGCGGCCGAGGTGATTCGCGAGGCCATGTACCGCGGGGCCGACGGAGGCTATCTGCTCACGGACCGTGCCTTTGCCGGTGCCGACACGCTGGCCACCAGCTACGCCCTCTCCATGGCCATCAAGCACGTGTGTCCCGACGCCGACCTTATAATCGGCGGCCGGCAGGCCATTGATGGCGATACGGCGCAAGTGGGACCCCAGGTGGCCGAGAAACTGGGCCTGAACCAGATAACCTATACCGAGGAGATTCTCTCTTGCCAGGACGGACGGATTCGAGTGAAACGCCACATCGACGGAGGAATCGAGGTGGCCGAAAGTCCGCTTCCCTGCGTGCTGACCGTGAACGGCAGTGCCGCTCCGTGCCGCCCGCGCAACGTGAAGCGCGTGATGCAGTTCAAGCGTGCCCTGGCTCCGATGGAGCTACCCAAGGACACGGACTATGACCAGCTGCCCTATGCCGACGAATACCGCAAGAAGCCCTATCTGAAACTGGGTCAGCTGACGGCTGCCGATGTGAATGCCGACCTCGCACAGTGTGGCCTGGCCGGAAGCCCCACCAAGGTGAAGAACGTGGAGAACATCGTCTTCAAAGCCAAAGAGAGCAAAGTTATGAGCGGTTCGGACGAAGACGTGAACGGTCTCGTCCGCGAGCTGCTGGCAAGTCACACCATTGGATAAGAGAGAGAAAGAAAGATGAACAACGTATTTGTATATTGCGAGATAGAAGGCACAAAGGTGGCCGAGGTGAGCCAGGAACTCCTGACCAAAGGACGCAAGCTGGCCAACACGCTGGGCGTAAGCCTGGAGGCAGTGGCTGCAGGCTCGGGCATCACAGGACAAGTGGAGAATCAGATTCTGCCCTACGGAGTCGATGTGCTCCACCTCTTCGATGCTCCCGGACTCACGCCCTATACCAGCAAGCCCCACACGGCTGTGCTGGTGAATCTCTTCAAGAAAGAGCAACCCCAGATTTGCCTGATGGGTGCCGACGTGGTGGGGCGCGACCTCGGTCCGCGCGTCTCCTCGGCCTTGCACAGCGGCCTTACGGCCGACTGCACCAGCCTGGAGATAGGACCCCACGAGGACAAGAAGACCGGCCGCACCTATGAGAACCTGCTCTATCAGATTCGACCCGCTTTCGGCGGAAACATCGTGGCCACGATTGTCAATCCCGAGAACCGGCCCCAGATGGCCACGGTGCGCAGCGGCGTGATGAAGGCCGAGGTGCTCGACCCGCACTATCCCGGACGAGTGATCCAGGAGGACGTTGCCAAGTTCGTGCCCGAAACGGAATACGTGACACGCGTAATCGAGCGTCACATCGAGCCGGCCAAGAACAACCTGAAAGGTTCGCCCATCATCGTGGCTGGCGGATACGGAGTGGGCTCGCGCGAAGGATTCGAACTCTTGTTCGAACTGGCCCGCGTGCTTCATGCCGAAGTGGGAGCCAGCCGCGCCGCAGTGGATGCCGGATTTGCCGACCACGACCGGCAGATTGGCCAGACGGGAGTCACCGTGCGGCCCAAGGTGTATATCGCCTGCGGCATCAGCGGTGCCATTCAGCACGTGGCTGGAATGAAGGAGAGCGGAATCATCATCAGCATCAATACCGACGAGAATGCCCCCATCAACCAGATTGCCGATTACGTAATCAACGGCTCGGTGGAAGAGGTTGTGCCCAAGATGATTAAATATTACAAACAGAATAGCAAGTAAGGAAAATGGCTAATTTCTATACAGACAATCCCGAGATTAAGTTCGAACTCGAACGGAGCCCGCTGATGCCCCGCATCGTGGAGCTGAAGGAGCGCAACTTTGCCGACCGCAACGACTATCCCGATGCGCCGCAAGA
>CAMJRQ010000094.1 GCA_946408305.1 uncultured Prevotellaceae bacterium | reverse complement strand
GCGGTGGAGAACAGCGGCATCATCTGGGCCATCGACACGGAGACATTCCGCGTGAAGGGACAGCTGGAAGCCGGCGAGACGGAGTGGATGGTCAATCCGCGATACGTCTACGTGGAAAGCCCCGGCAAAGCCTATGCCACCGACCTGCTCTCGCCCTACATCACCATCTTCAACCCCTCGACGATGACCTATCTGGGCAGCATCGCCACGGGCCAGAAGAAGGCCTACAGCTATGCCAGCACGGAGCGCATCGTGCCCTATGGCCACGAGCTGTTCGTCAACTGCTGGTGCTACAGCCGCAGCATTCTGGTCGTAGACACACGGCAGGAGGCCGTCACCGACAGCATCGTGCTGAGCAGCTGGCAGCCGAAGAGCATGGCGATGGACTGCCGCGGCAAGCTGTGGGTCATCACCGATGGCGGATACGGCACCGAGCGGGAATCCTTCGGCGACAACGTGCCGCATCTCTACTGCATCGACGCCGCGACGCACCAAATCGAGTCGGACGAGATGCTCGACACTGACGAGGCCAGTGTGGAGATAGCCCTGAACCCCGGCCGCGACACGCTCTACATCATCAACAACGACATCTTCCGCATGGGCGTCGGCGAACGGCACGTGCCCGTGAGGCCCTTCATCGAGGCTCCGCGCGACAGCCGGGGCCGGCGCCACAAGCTCTACGGACTGAACATCGACCCGCACAGCGGCGACCTCTACGTGGCCGACGCCGTGGACTACAGCCAGTCGGGCGTCGTCTATCGCTATTCGAACCAGGGCCAACTCATCGACCAGTTCCGTGTGGGCATCAACCCCAACGGATTTGCCTTCAAATAAAACACCACGATATTATGCCTCACGCACCACGTTCCTCGGGCCCTCGCATGCTGTTGCTCGGCGCCCTGCTTGCTGTTGTCTTTTTCGCTGCCTGCTCCTCCGACGAGCCATCGGGCCCCAAGCCCCTCATCACCTGGAGCATGAGCGGTGCCCGCTTCCGCGTGATGACCGGCGAAGTGCTCAGCCTGGTGCCCGATGTGGAAAACACCGACGAGACGACCACTTACGCATGGAGCATCGACGGACGGCTGGTGGGCACGGCCGACCACTACGAGTTCAGCAGCGCCGAGGAGGGCGAGTTCTTCATCCGCCTGAGGGTGACGAACCGCTTTGGCGAAGCCGAAGACGAGGTGAAAGTGACCGTGCAGAAGGCCCGGCAGGAGGCCGTCCCGCAGGCTCCGGCCGACAGCCTGCTGCGATGGGAGTTCCCGTTCACGGAAATCAACATGCCCGTGGGGAGCGACATCCTGATAAGCCCGCTCGTGGTGGGCAGCGAGGAGCGCATCGAGAAACACTTCCAGGCCACGGCCGAGGGCGACCACCGGCTCGTGTTCCGGCTCTCGAACGACTCCATCGAGCTCGAGCAGGAGGTGGTCATCCACGTCTGCCCGCCGGCCGGAACCTATCGCCGGACGCAGCCCGGAGAGCTGATGGCCAACCGCGTCTACGAATTCCAGCCCGCCCCGGGCCACCAGGTCAACGGCTACATCATCACGGGCCAGGCCTTCCCGCCGGGCTGCACCGAGGAACAGGCCTGCGACACCGTCCTGAGCCACTTCGAGCGCCACTGGATGATCAGCCTGGGCGGATGGGGCGGTTTCCTGACTGTGGGCTTCGACCACAGCGTGCCCTGCCATGCCGAGGGCTACGACCTCTGCATCCAGGGCAACCCCTACGACTATCAGTCGGAGCCCGGCATCGTCTGGGTGAGCCAGGACGTCAACGGCGACGGACTGCCCAACGACCTCTGGTATGAGCTGGCCGGCTCGGAATACGGTTCCCAGAACCACTCCACCCGCTACGCCATGACCTACTACCGCCCGGCCGAGCCCCGTTCGGGAGTGGCATGGCGAGGCTGCGACGGCGAGACGGACTACATCCCCTACATGAGCTACTGGAACCCCGCCGAATACTATTGGCAGGACTGGCAGCGCGGCGACGAGCGCCTCACCTTCTTCGGCAGCCGGCTGCGCAGCAACGTCACCTACAGCCAGGGCGTCTCCTCCATGCCGCCCTATCCCTGGGGCTATGCCGACAACCTGGGTTCCGACTACACCGAAGGCCCGCTGGGCCACGGGGCCTATCTCTCCATCCGCACGGCCCGCACCTGGGACGGACGGCCCGCCAACCTGGAGTACATCGACTTCGTGCGGGTGCAGAGCGGCATCACGGGCCACACGCCCAACCTGGGCGACGCCAGCACCGAGGTCTATTGTATCACCGCAGCCGAGTGAACGAGGAATGAGGCCGTCCGTCCGATGTCTGCTGTCCCTTGCCTGCTGCCTCCCGGCGCTTGGTCTGCGAGGAGCCCGGCCCGACACGCTCTCCACGCTGCGGCCCGTCCCCGTCGTGGCCTCGCACCGCCTGCGCGACACCGGGCTTCAGACCACCCGCCTCGACACGCTCGTCCTCCACGAGAACATCTCGCTCTCCATGGCCGACATCCTCGCCCGCAACTCCACCCTCTTCGTCAAGAGCTACGGGCGCGCCACCGAGTCGACGGCCGAGTTTCGCGGCACCTCGCCCAGCCACACCCAGGTGCTGTGGAACGGAATGCGCATCAACTCCCCCACACTGGGCACCGTCGATTTCAGCTTCATCCCCTCCTACTTCATCGACCAGGCCACGCTCTATCACGGCGCCTCGAGCCTGGCGCTCACGGGCGGCGGACTGGGTGGTGCCGTGGAGCTCACCTCGCAGCCCACCGAGCGCGAAGGCTTCGGAGCGCAGTACGTCCAGGGCTTCGGCTCGTTCCGCACGTTCGACCAGCTGCTGCGGCTCGCCTACAACGACGGACGCCGCTGGAGCGCCACCACACGCGTCTTCTACGGCAAGAGCCGCAACGACTTCCGCTACACCAACTACGACAAGATGGTTGACGAGCGCGACGCCGAGGGCCGCCTGCTGCGCAGCTACCATCCGCGCGAGCGCAACCGCAGCGGATACTTCGACGACTGGCACGCCATGCAGGACATCTTCTACCACGACCAGCGGGGCAACCGCTGGGGAGCCACCGCCTGGTACACCCACTCGCAGCGCGGACTGCCCTTCCTGAGCGTCGACTACAAGGACGACAGCAACTTTCGCAACGAGCAGGGCACCAAGGCGCTGCGCAGCACGCTCTCCTACGAGCACACCGCCGCCCGATGGTCGCTCACCGCGCGCGGAGGCTACTCCCACCAGGCCCTGGCCTACGACTACTTCACACTGCGCCAGCACGAGCGCACCGACATCACCCACTCCCGCAGCTACGTCAGCACCCTGCTGCTCCAGACCACGGCCCACGCGATTCCCTCGCCCCGCTGGCTCCTCTCGGCCTCGCTCTCGTCCTACTACAACCACGTGCGCAGCTGGGACCGCAGCCCCTTCCACATCGGCGACAACTTCCACCTCGGCCGCTGGGAGCTCCATGCCTCGGCCGAAGCCCGCTGGCGCCCCGCCGAGCCCTTCTCGCTGGCCGCCATCCTGCGCCAGGAGGTCTATGCCACCAAGGCCCTGCAGCCCATCCCCGCCCTGCTGGCCGAATACGTCGTCTATCGCCCCTGGCAGCTGACGCTCAGAGCCTCGCTTGCCCGCAACTACCGCTACCCCTCGATGGACGACCTCTACTATCAGCCGGGCGGCAACCCCGACCTGAAGCCCGAGCGCTCCACGAGCTACGACGGCGGCCTCTCCTTCCGCCTGCCGCTGCGACGCGCCGTCCTCCAGGGCAGCGCCACGGCCTTCGACTCCTACATCACCGACTGGATTCTCTGGACGCCCAATGCCCACGGCTTCTGGGAGCCCGACAACGTGCGGCGCGTCCACAACTACGGCATCGAGGCCTCGCTCGCCCTCCATCTCACGCTGCCCCGCCAGTGGCAAGCCCACGTCTCGGGCAACGTGGCCTGCACGCCGAGCCTCAACCGCGCACGCCCGGCAGACGAGAACGACACGTCCTATGGCCGCCAGCTCCCCTACGTGCCCCGCCGCTCGGCCAATCTCGCGGTGCGCCTCTCGTGGCGCCGCTGGGAGGCCGTCTATCGGTGGACCCACTACAGCGAGCGCTTCACCACCACCAGCAACGAGACGCGCCACATCACCGGCCGCCTGCGGCCCTACTACATGAGCGACCTCTCCCTCTCCCGCTCCTTCCGCTGGCGATGGGCCACGGCCAGCGTGCGTGCCGCCGTCAACAACCTCTTCAACACCGAATACGTCACCGTGCTCTCGCGCCCCATGGCGCCGCGCAGCGTGGCCCTCTACCTCGAAATCCGCCCCCACTGGTCATGCAAAAACCGATAACCCTCCTCCTGCTCGCCCTCCTCGCCGGCCTCGCCTCGTGCCGCCGGTCGGCAGGGCCCACAGTTCCCTTGCCCGAAGGCGACACCGTCCGCCTGCGCCATGCCCGCCTCCTGCAGCTCATCGAGCGGCGCCACGAGCTCGAGGCCGTCGTACTCAATCCGTGGGACACCACCCGCGTCCTGCGCCGCTATCGTCTCGCCCGCCTGCCGCTGCGCCGCGCCGCCGTCTTCACCAGCGTGCACTGCGCCCTGCTTCAGGAGCTGGGCTGCGCCAATGCCATCGCCGGCATCTGCGAACTGGAGTACATCCATCTGCCCTTCGTCCACGAGGGCGTCCGCGCCGGCCGCATCGCCGACCTGGGCAACGGCATGAGCCCCAACATCGAGCGCAGCATGCAAATCGCTCCCGACGCGCTCCTGCTCACCCCCTTCGAGAACAGCGGCGGTTACGGCCGCCTCGAGCGACTGGGAATCCCCCTCATCGAGTGTGCCGACTACATGGAACGCTCGCCGCTGGCCCGCGCCGAGTGGATTCGCTTCTACGGCCGCCTCTTCGGCCGCGCCCACCAGGCCGACAGCCTCTTCCGCAGCGTCGAGCAGCGCTATCTCGCCCTCTGCCGCCAGGCCGCCACCGCCGCCCATCGGCCCCGCCTCCTCTGCGAGATGCCCCAGGGCGGCTACTGGTATCTGCCCGGCGGCCAGAGCACCATGGGACGCCTCTATCGCGACGCCGGAGCCGACTATCTCTTCTCCCATCTGCCTGGCGCCGGCAGCACGCCCTTGAGCATCGAACAAGTGCTCGAGCAGGCCCCCACGGCCCAGGTGTGGCTCATCAAGCACGGCGGCACGCTCAGCCGGCAGCAAATCCTGCGCGACTATCCCGCCCTGCGCTGCATCACGGCCCCCGCCTGGCACTGCGACATCGCCCACAACCGCTACTACGAGGAGACACCCTTCCACCCCGAGCGCCTCCTCCAGAACCTCATCAGCCTGCTCCACCCCGATCTCACCCTCCCGCCTTCGAAGGACTACTTCGTCCCGATGGAGTAAACGGGGCACAAAATGCACAAGTGCAACTTTGCAACTTTGCAACAAGAAGAATGAGCG
>CAMJRQ010000093.1 GCA_946408305.1 uncultured Prevotellaceae bacterium | reverse complement strand
CAGCCCTTCCAGATTCGCGGAAAGTTCCGCCCAACCCGAAACGCTCAAGAGTTTTAGAAAACGCAACGTGTTCTTCCGACCATCGCAACACGTTGCGTTTGCCCCTGGAACACGCTCCGTCGCAAAAATCCCCGGTTTCATCGGGAAAAACCGAATTTTGGGAGCATTGATTATCAAGAGGTTTTGATTTTTGATTTTTGAATTTTGAATTGCGCCGCACCGCGCCGCACCGTTTCTCACCGTTCCTCACGTCGATTTTCGAGGGGTAAGTTGCCGGGGATTTTTTTAGGAATGGTAAGAAATGTTTATGGTTTTGGGAACGACAATTAGGACAATTAAAAAAATTGGGTTGAGGGGGAAAGGGACTATTGGGCTCCCCTCCCTTTTGAGGGGAGGGGCAGGGGTGGGGTAAGCATCAGGATTGCTAATAAATCGTGAACGACAATTAAGACAATTAGGACAATTTTAATTGGGGCACAGACTCCTCCCTGCATAATCCCCCCGCATGTTTCCTTTTCTTGAGAATTTATCCTATCTTTGCAGCACGCAAAACAGACAAGAACGATGAGCGAACGCAAAGTAGTGGGGATGGGCGAGACCATCCTCGACATCCTCTTCCGGGGCAACCAGCCCGTGGCTGCCGTGCCGGGCGGCAGCAGTTTCAACAGCATCATCAGCGTGGGGCGGGCCGGCGTGGCCTGCTCGTTCGTGGGCTCCGTGGGGGCCGACCGCGTGGGCGAGCAGACCGTCGGTTTCCTGCAGGAGAACGGCGTGGACACCCGCTACTTCCGCGTGCGAGACGACGAGCGGAGCGCCCTGAGCCTGGCTTTCCTCGACGAGCGGGGCGACGCCAGCTACGTCTTCTACAAGGACCCGCCACAGGCTGGCGAGGGATGGACGCTGCCCCCGCTCGAGGCCGATGACGTGCTGCTCTTCGGTTCCTACTACGCCTCGTGCAAGGGCATGCGCCCGCTCGTGGCCGAGATGCTGCAGCGGGCCCGCTCGGCCGGGGCAATCGTCTATTACGACCTGAACTTCCGCCAGAGTCATCGCCACGAGCTCGAGGCTCTCATGCCCACCATCGTGGAGAACTTCGGCCTGAGCTCGGTGGTGCGCGGCAGTGCCGACGACTTCGAGGTGATGTATGGCTCGCGCGACGCGCGCCATATATATAAGGAACACATCAGCCGCCACTGCCCGGTCTTCATCTGCACCGCCGGGGCCGGAGGCGTGACGGTGTGCACGCCCCAGGGGACGTTCGACTTCGCCGTGCCGCCCGTGGCCGACGTGAAGAGCACGGTGGGGGCCGGCGACAACTTCAACGCGGGCTTCTCCTGCGCCCTGATATGGGAGGGGATAACGCAAAGCGCCCTGCCCCGGCTGGGACAAGGCGCCTGGAAGCGGCTCATCGACGTGGCCTGCCGCTTCGCCGGCGAGGCCTGCCGCACCACCGAGAACTACATCAGCCGCGAGTTCGGCCAAAGCATCGGACGAGCGTATTGAGCGGCGAATAAAACCCGTCAGAGCGTCACGTCGTCCAGGTTTACCAGGCCGTTGACGATGGCATAGATGGTGAGGCCGGCGGGGCTGTGAATCTGCAGCTTGCGGCTTATGTTGCGGCGGTGCGTCATGACGGTGTTCACGCTGATGCAGAGCTCGTCGGCAATGGCCTTGTTGCTCAGCCCGCGCACCACCTGCACGATAATCTCCTTCTCGCGCTCGCTCAGGTCGGCTCCCTCGTTGGCAGGGCTCGTCTCGTCGGCAGCCTGTGTGGCTGTGTCGGCTCCCCGCTCGCGCACCTCCTCCTCGAGCCGGCGCACACACTCGGCAAAGAGCGTGTCCTCGAGCCGGCAGTGCATCTGCAGGTCCTCCTCGGTCATGTAGATGTCCATGAGGACGTCGTTCAGCAGCTGTGCGTTGCTGTTGCTGGGCAGGTATTTGATGATGATGTTCTTCAGCTCGGCGATGCTCTTCTCGATGCAGGCGTGGTTGTCCTCGTGGCGGTTGGCCAGCTGGGCAAACGATTCGCCAGGCAGGCGGCCCTGCAGGAGGCTGTCGACGTAGGGGTGCACATGCTGGTTCTCGTATTCCATGTGGCGGCTCACCTCGTTGGCAAACTCGTCGTAGAAGCGCAGGATGAGCAGCGCGATGCGGTTGCCGGCCGAGACGTCGATGGCCTCGATGAGCTGCCGGCGGATGTAGGGCAGGCGGTAATCGACGAAGTATTGGTGGCTGTTGCGCAGATAGCGCACCATCGAGGGCAGGTTCACCTCGTCGGCCAGTTCGGAGATGTGGGAATACGTGCGGTCCTTCACATAGTTCACCACGGCCAGGAACGTCGGCACGTCCACCCCGGCCGAGCGACACGTCTCGGCCACGCTCTTGTCGCCGAAGCCCAGCGTGATGCCGAAGCGGTTGAGCATCTGTAACATACGGTAGTCATCGCTGATGACATCGCTCATGGGGTCGTTCTTGTGATATTTCTCAGTCATGTGGTGGAGTTTTTACGACACAAAGTTACAAAGAATTGATAAATAATCGTACCTTTGCGGCGATAACGAGGTAAAAAAAGTCAGGAGATATGAAACATTTGCTTCTTTGCTGCCTCATGGCAGCCTGTGCTGTGGCGCCCGGGGCCCAGAGCATCTATGATTTCAAAGTGAAGAACGATGCCGGCGAGGAAGTAGCCCTCGACCAGTATCGCGAGAAGGTGCTGCTCATCGTCAACACCGCCACGCGCTGCGGCTTCACGCCCCAGTATGAGGAACTCGAGGCGCTCTACGGGAGATACCACGACCAGGGACTCGAGATTCTCGACTTCCCCTGCAACCAGTTCGGCGAGCAGGCACCGGGCTCCATCGAGGAGATACACCAGTTCTGCACCTCGAAGTTCGACATCCACTTCCCCCAGTTCGACAAGATAGAGGTCAACGGCCCGGGCGAGCACCCGCTCTTTGCCTATCTGAAGCAGCAGAAAGGCTTCGAGGGCTTCGACACCGCCGACCGCATGGGCAAGCTGCTCGACGAGATGCTGCGCAAGCAGGACCCCGAATACGACAAGAAGCCCGACATCAAATGGAACTTCACCAAGTTTCTCGTCAGCCGCGACGGCCGCGTCCTGAAGCGCTACGAGCCCACCGTGCCCATCAGCACCATCGAGGCCGACATCCAGGCCGAGCTCAACCCCGTGCTGAGCTCCATCATGCAGCGCCGCTCCATCCGTCAATACAAGGACCAGCCCGTGGAGCACGCCAAGCTGGAGTTGCTGACTCGCTGCGGCATCAATGCGCCCAGCGGACTCAACCGCCAGCCCTGGGCCCTGCGCGTGGTGGAGGACACCGCCCTCATCAGCCAGATTAACGACGTCTACAAGAAGGCCAACCCCGAGCAGGTGAAGCGCGACCCCAACTTCAAGAACATGTTCCGCAATGCGCCGAACATCATCTGCGTCTGCTCGCCGGCCGACGGAGCCGGACAGCTCGATGCCGGTCTGCTCACGGAGAACATCCTCCTGGCCGCACAGTCGATGGGCCTGGGCACATGCTGCCTGGGAGGCCCCGTCCGTTTCCTGAACACGCACCCCGAGGCGAAGTTCTTCCTCGACCGCCTCGACATCCCCGAGGGCTACCAGCTCACGCTCGTCATTGCCGTGGGCTATCCCGACGAGCAGCCTGAGGCACGACCGCGCGACGAGGCTAAGGTGAAATTCATAAAGTAGCCGCCATGCAGACGAAGGAAATCTTTCTGGCCGGCGGATGCTTCTGGGGCACGGAGCACTATTTCAAGCAAATCGGCGGAGTGGTGGAGACCGAGGTGGGCTATGCCAACGGGCACACCGAACGGCCCACGTATAAAGACGTCTGCACGGACCAGACGGGCTTTGCCGAGACCGTGCGCATCGTCTACGACCCGCAGCGCGTGGGGCTCCGCTTCCTGCTGCAGATGTACTTCCGCGCCATCGACCCGCTCAGCCTGAACCGCCAGGGCCACGACGAGGGCACGCAGTATCGCACGGGCATCTACTACACCGACGCCGCCGACCGCCCGCTCATCGACGAGGTCTTTGCCTGCGAGCAAGCCCGATACGACCGTCCGCTGGTCGTGGAGCGCGAGCCGCTTCGGAATTTCTACGGAGCCGAGGAGTATCATCAGGACTATCTCGACAAGAACCCCGAGGGCTATTGCCACCTGCCGCTCGACCTCTTCCGCCAGGCTCGCGAGGCCAAGCCCGAGACCGACTGACCCCGCTCTCACTCTCTTATCTTATCAGAAACGCAGCCTCACCTGGAAGGAGAGGTCATTGCGCCACGGGCTGGAAATCGCTTGCAGCCCGCTCGACTGCTCGTCGCGGTCGAGATAGCGCAGGAGTGCATAGCGCCCCTCGGCCATCCATCGGCCGTTGCGGCTCGTTAGGCGTGCCGTCACGGCTCCGTGCAGCCCCTGCCCGAAGAAGGTGCCCGGCACCATCGAGCTGTAGAGCGCCGGCACGTAGAAATAGATGCGGCTCAGGAAGTCGCTCGTGTGGAAGTAGGCCCCCGTCAGGCTCAGTGCCAACCGCTCGGGCAGCGGACTGAAGCGGACGGTTTCCTGGAGGCCACGTCCCGTCTGTCCCAGCACGCGGTGGAGCACGGCGGTGGTTTGTAGCCTCAGTTTCTCGTTTGGCTCGCAACTCCACTGCACCTTCAGGCGGTGGTGAGGCTCCATGCGGTCGGCCTGTTCCTTGCGTTTCAACTGATACCTTACGGAGACGGTGTTCACGCCGTCGGGCTGGTAGGCCAGCTGCGCCATCAGTTCCTGCCCCGAGCTGCTGTGCGTCATGCGGTAGCGCGGCCAGGCGTTGTGGAAGAAATCCAGATAGGCCGTGGCCTGCCAGCGGTCCCACGGCTCGGCCCGCAGGTGGAGCAGGAGGCCGTTCTCGTTCTGAGCCCGCGCGTTCTCGGCAAAGGCTGTTCCGAGGAAGGAATAGTAGTGGCAGCCATAGTAGCGCTGCAGGAGGCTGAGCGTGTAGCGGTGGTTCACGGCCCAGGAGAGGCGGTGGAGCGTGCCCAGCCCTCGTCGGGGGGTGCTCATGGCCGTCTCGCCAGCCAGCGTGAGGCGGTAGCGCGTGTAGCCATAGTGGAGGCCCATCGTGCCGAACGTGGAGCCCTGCGGATAGATGCGCCGATAGGTTGCCTCGCCTGGGTTGAGCGGACGCGAGAAGTGCTGCCAGTAGCCCGTGGCTCCGGCATGCCATCCGCCGTGTCGCCAGGTCAGGTTGCCGCCGGCCTGGGTGGAGGCCACGCTGCGGCGGCTGCCGATTTCCGAGGCGGTGCGGTGGTAGCCCGTGGCGAGCAGTGTCTGCACCTGGCCCTCGTCGTTGAGCGTGGCGTCCACCTTTCGGTGCGAGACGAAGGCCGAGAGTTCCACCTCCTGTCCCAGCGCCACGGTGAGGGCTGCGCCGCGCAGGAAGCGGTTCTCGTCCATGCTGCTCATGGGCC
>CAMJRQ010000092.1 GCA_946408305.1 uncultured Prevotellaceae bacterium | reverse complement strand
AAAGTTATTTCCCTCGTTTTCGCGTGCAGCGCCGCCATTCTCGTGCATGCTGCCGACTACACTCGCTTCGTGAACCCCTTCATCGGCACCCAGACCGACCAGACCGGTGCCCTGAGCGGCAGCACCTTTCCCGGTGCCACCCTACCCCAGGGCATGGTGCAGCTGAGCCCCGAGACCGAGCAATACGTCACCTGGGATCCCTGCTGCGGCTATGACTACGACTGCGACTCCATCTACGGCTTCACCCACACCCACCTGAGCGGCACGGGCTGCACCGACCTCATCGACGTCAGCCTGATGCCTACGTCCTGGGAGGTCGGAGCCGAAGAACTTGCCAAGGGCAACTTCGGGCAGCGCTTCTCCCACTCGCAGGAGGGAGCCGAGCCTGGCTACTACTGGGTGCAGCTCCGCGAGAGCAACGTCCGGGCCGAGCTCTCGGCCACGCTACGCACCGGCATCCATCGCTACACCTATCCCATGAATCGCCCGCAGACGCTCATTCTCGACCTCGACCGCAGCACCTACCGCGGCCCGGCCTACTACACCGGACGCCGCGCCTACGACATCCTGCAGAGCCAGTTGCGCGTGGTGGACGACCGCACGGTGGAGGGCTTCCGCGTCATCACCGGCTGGGCCAAGCTGCGCAAGGTCTACTTCCGGGCCGAATTCTCGCGCCCCATCGCCTCCTACCAGCTCATGGACGGGCGCCGCTCGGCCGGACGGAGCGACGTGGTGAACGGCCGCTCGCTGCGTGCTGCGCTGCGTTTCGACGCCGCCGGAGGGTGTGAGCTGACGGTCAAGGTGGCCATCTCGCCCGTCGACATCGACGGCGCACGCGGAAACATGAAGGCCGAGGCACAGGGATGGGACTTCGGCGAATACCGGCGCAAGGCCCACGACACGTGGCAGCGCGCTCTCTCGTGCATCGACATCGAGGCCACCGACGAGCAGAAGACCATCTTCTACACCGGACTCTATCACGTGCTCCTGCAACCCAACACGATGAGCGACGCCGACGGACGCTACATGGACACTAACTTCGAAATCAAGCGCATGCCCCAGGGCCAGACCTACCACAGCACGTTCAGCCTCTGGGACACCTTCCGCGCCGCCCATCCGCTCTACACGCTCCTCTTCCCCGACGTGGCCGCCCAGTTCGTGCGCGACATGGTGCTCCACCATCAGACCTACGGCTATCTGCCCATCTGGGACCTCTGGGGGCAGGACAACTACTGCATGATTGGCAACCACGCCATTCCGGTGCTCGCCGACGCCATACTGGCCGGGCTGCCGGGCATCGACGTGGACGAGGCCTACCGCGCCATGGTGGAGAGCAGCACCCGCAGCCATCCCAACTCGCCCTTCGAGCTCTGGGAGAAGTATGGCTACATGCCGCAGGACCGCCAGAACACCTCGGTGAGCATCACGCTCGAGCAGGCCTTCGACGACTGGTGCGTGGCTGCCGTGGCCAAGAAACTGGGCCGCCAGCAGGACTACGAACGCTTCCTGCGCCGCAGCCAGTTCTACCGCAACCTCTTCGACCCTCAGACCGGATTCTTTCGTCCCAAGGACAGCCAGGGACGATGGCTGGAGAAGTTCGACCCCCTCAGCTACGAAGAGCCCTGCTTCATCGAGGGCAACGCCTGGCAATACATGTGGTTCGTGCCACACGACCCGCAGGGCCTCATCGAGCTCTTGGGCGGGCGGAAGGGCTTCCTGCTCAAGCTCGACGAGAACTTCTCGCTCACGGCCACCAGCGGCGAGGTGAACGGCAATGCCAGCGGTTTCATCGGGCAGTATGCCCACGGCAACGAGCCCAGCCACCACACCGTCTATCTCTACTCCCTGGCCGGACGCCCCGAGCGGACCGCCGAACTGGTGGAGCAGGTGCGCAGCACGTTCTACAACGCCACTCCCTGCGGCTATGCCGGCAACGACGACTGCGGCCAGATGTCGGCCTGGTACATCTTCTCGGCCCTCGGTTTCTATCCCTTCAATGCCGGCTCGGCTGAATATGTCATCGGCACACCCCTCTACCGCAGTGCCACGCTCCATCTTGCCGGAGGCCGCCAATTCACCATCCTGGCCCCGAAGAAGACACCGGAGCGCGTCCATGTGAAGAGCGTGCGTCTCAATGGCAAGCCCATCCGCAACGGACAGCTCACTCACCAACAAATCGCCGAGGGCGGAACGCTTGAATTCGTAATGAAATAACCTGGCGTTTCGTCTTCTGCCCTTTTGAAACGCCTTAATTGCGGAGGCCGTCGAAGGTGGCAGTATCGAGATTGGGCAGGACACCGACGTGCCGGAGCGTAGGCACGGAGGAGAGTGCCCTATGCAACGCAGGCTCCATGAGGGCAAACGACTTAGCTATCTGGCCGCCCAGGAGCAGACACTCGATGCCGAGTTCGGCGAGCAGCGGCGCAGCAATCTCGCCCAGGAGGAATCCCACGCGTTCAAACACTTCCCTTCCCTCAGCCGTCTGGACGATGTCCTTCACCTGTTGCCCGTCGGGCCAGAGTCTTCCGGTGAGTTCGCACCAGAGGCGCATGATGCCGCGTTTGGAGACGTAGTCCTCGGCGATGCCGTCGCGATAGGGACGGTTGTAGAGCGGTATGCTGGGCTCGCACGAGGCGGAGAGTTGCGGCCGGCCGTCGAGGCTGACGGCGAAGCCAAGGCCGGTGCCTATGGTGATGAGTGCCACGCGGCTGCAGGCAGCCACCTGGGGCAGCGAGAGGGCTCCGCAGAGCATGGCCACCACGTCGTGCATGAAGCTGAAATGGGGGCGCTGCGAGGCATCGGGGCAGACGAGCTGGGCGAAGCTCTCGCCATAGACAGCGGCATACTTGTGCTTCATCCGAAAGATGCCGCGGGCATAGTCGAAGGGGCCGGGAATGGCCACCGCCACCCGGGAGGCCCCGCCCACAGCCTGACGGAAAGCCAGGGCGATGGCCTCGCGCGAGCCGTCGGAATCGACGGGCACGGAGCGGCCGTCGGAGCACTTGATGAAGGTGCCGCCCACATCGAGCAGCAGCATCTTATCGGGGGTCGTTCTCGAATCCATCTCTCAGCGTGGTTTTGTGGATGCGAATGGGTTCGCGCCCGAGGTTGACAATTTCATACTGCCCCATGTCGGCCGGCACACAGACAATGTCGAGGAATTCCATCTCGAAGCACCGCTCGGGATGCTCCTTGCTGCGCACCAGCACGCGGTCGCCGTCGACGAGCGTGAGCACGTGGAACTTCTCACCGCGCGTGTCTTGCTGGCACGTCGTCTCGAACTCGAGGCGGCGCAGCGAGATGTACATCTGGGCATTCTCGCCGAGGATGTATTCCTGCCAGCCGGGGCCCTCCTGGTCGAGGCACGGCTTCTGCACGATGTATTCGGGGCTCTGCGGGTCGTGGATGACGCTGTAGCGGCGCTGTTGGGCTACGTTGAGCTCGCCCAGGTGGGTGTGGATGGGGCGCTGCTTGCCGTCGAAGTCGAGCCGCAGGTAGTCATACATCTTGTAGGTGTAGGACCCGATGGTGAGCGAGCCAATCTCGAGGATTACCTGATTGCGGCCGCTGGAATGGATGGTGCCGGCGGGGAGCATCACCTGCAGTCCGGGCTTCGACTCCTCGTAGCTGACGTATTTCATGTAGTCGCATTCCTTGTGCTGCGTGTCGGCCGCCTCGATTTCGCGGAAGAAGGCGGGTATGTCGGCATCGTCGCGGAAACCGATGAAGGTCTTGGCCTCGTGGCCGGTGACGACGACGTAGTAGCTCTCGTCCTGACGTCCGAACTCGTTGTAGTTCTCGATGTTGAACTTGCCGCCCGAGTGGCACTGGATGGACATGTTGCCCGTGGAGTGGTAGGAGTCGTCGTAGTTGAAGCGGATGGGGAAATAGCCCTGGAAGTGGTCCACGGCCTTCTGGCCCATCAGGTTGGTGCCTTCGCGATGCACGAAGGAGCAGTAGTTGATGTCGAGTTTCTCATCGCCGGCCTCCACCACCACGCTCACTTCCATGGGGATGAAGTCGAAGATCCAGGCACAATTGCGCATCTCGCTGGGCAGGTTGCGCAGGCGTTTCATGTAGCTGCCGCCCCAGACGCCCTCGATGTAGCACGGCTTGGCGCGGAAGGGATATTTCACCAGCTGAGCGCAGACGTCGGCGAAGGCTGCGAAGGGCATCATCTGCAGGTGCTGGCGGTCGTTGTCGAGCACAAACCAGTCGAGCTCGCCCGTGGCGAGAAGCTGTTTGCGCAGCTGCACGGCGTTCTCGAAGTCGCAATAGTAGCAGCGGCGGATGGTGCGGTTGATGATGCCGGGCGTCTGCTTCCCGATGTTTGAATACTCGCCGCCGCGGATGCGCAACATGGTGTTCATGGGGGTGATATCGAACCACACCTTGACGTCGTACGTGGGCCGCAGCTGGGGTATCAGGCATCCGTAGCCCGAGACGGCCACCACCTTTCCCTTCGCCTTGGCAGCCACGATTTCTTCGCGGAGGCTTTCTATGCGACCGGGCTCCATCAGGCCCTCGTAGCCGCCATGCCACACCTTGCCGTAGAGCAGCGTGGGGTCAATCTGCGTGTCCCAGATGAGGAGCGGGTCGATGATGCGGTCTATCTCCTGACCATCCTTGAAGATTCGGCTGGCGTCTTTCCATTCGAAGCCGAGGCCGAGCAGTTCGCATTCGCGGGCCAGCAGACCGATGAAGAGGTCCCACTTGGTGGTGGTGTAGCCGTCGAAGGCCACGACGACGCCCTCTTGGCGGGCCTGGTCGGCCAGGGTGGCGGCGAAGCGCTTCACCACATTGGGTGTGCCGCCGGCGAGGATGGATTGCTTGGTTTTCTCGGAAAGTTCCGGCCTGTTCACGGGACGAGGGTCGTGAAAGGGGAACGGGTTGTACATGAAACTCATTGTCTTTTTCTGCTTGCTGTTATTGTGAGGGATTAACGTATGTCGTAGAACTCGAAATCCATCATCAGGGCCAGCGCCTCGAGCTGCGGGCGCCAGTCGCCGTCGACGATGGCAAAGTGCTGGGTGGCGCCGATGCGGAGGATGCGCTCGAAGAGCTGGTCGACAGGCACTTCGGGGCGGAAGATGGAGTGGCTGTAGGTGGCCAGCAGGTGCTTCTTGTCCGACTGCGGCGTCTCGCTCTCGCTGAGGCTTCGTGCCAGGAAGGTGATGAGCTTGTAGTGTCCGTCTTGCTCGTAGAGCCCGGCCACGGTCTTCATTCCCGGACTTATGCGATACCAGGCGAAGGGTGCTCCGGCATAGCGCCAGCTGGTCTTGGCAAAGCGCACGTCGCGGGCGATGACGACGTTCTGCTGCCAACGCGGGTCGTTGTGGTCGTTGGGCCCGGCATGGCCGCCGGCAAACGTCCCGAAGTCGTGCTCGATGTGGAAGGGTTCGATGAAGTTGACGTTCAGTCCGCTGAGCAGCTTCAGGATGTAGGTGGCGAGCCCGGCGCCGATGTCGGCCTCGGGCACCAGGACGCTCACATTCTCGTTGAACCACTGCGGATAGAACCCGGCGCGGCAGCCGGCGGTGCGGAAGGTGGCCTGGTCGATGTCGTTGTAGACGTAGCAGTCGATGTCGTGCTGCTC
>CAMJRQ010000091.1 GCA_946408305.1 uncultured Prevotellaceae bacterium | reverse complement strand
CTTTCCCGGTGAGGTGCTCGATGTCGAAACGAATCATCAGCATCCGCCGGAACCCCTTTTCCAACTCCTCTTGCAGGGCTTCCTCGTGGTTGGGATTATACCGGTCGCCCAGCAAGCGGGCCGCGGCGAGTTTTTCGGTTTCGTCCTCCACGATGTGGACGCGGCCGAATGCTATCACGCTGCGGAAGAAGGTGGTGTAGTGTTCGGGGTGCACCTCGTCTTGCCCGACGACGCAGAACGAGGCCTTGTCGCACGCACGGATGGCATCTACCTTGTGTCCGCTCAGCGCGCTGTGAAAATACAGTCGCCCGTCGGCATAGACATAGCTGATGGGCACGGCATAGGGGTAGCCGTGGTCTCCCAGCAGGGCCAGTGTCCCCGAGGTGGATTTCCGAAGTATGGCGATGCTCTCTTCTTCCGAAAGCTGTTGGCGCAAGCGCCTCATGGCTCTGAACGGTTCCATCACGAGAGAGTTTTGAGTCCGATGATGGAACCGATGAGCGTTGTCAGGAAGAATAATCTCCAGAAGGTGGCGGGCTCGCGGAAAATGAGGATTCCGATGACCACGGCCCCCACGGCTCCGATTCCCGTCCAGACGGGATAGGCCGTGCCCAGGGGGATGGTCTGCGTGGCTTTGGCCAGGAACACGGCGCTGAGGACGTAGAGCAGCGCGAAAGCCGAAATCCAGAGCCACCATTCGGAGCCCGTCACGCCCTTGGCGCGCCCCAGACTGTAGGTGAAGCCCACTTCGCAGAGTCCGGCTACAATCAAGCTAATCCAATTCATCTTTTTATAGTCTGTTGCCAGTTGTCTGTTGTCAGTTGTCTGTTGTCCGTTGTCCGTTGTCATTCTGTGGCCGTCAGTGCTTCCACCAGTGCGTCAATCTGCTCCTGGCTCATGCCGTGGGCGAGCAGGTAGTCGGCAAAGGCTTTGGCAAAGTCGGTGCCGGGCAGCTGGGCCTCGTCGTCCACTCCGGCGTAGTGCATCAGGCAGGGGTTGAGCCTCAGCCTGAGCAATGCCTCGCACACGTCGGCGTCGTCTGTCGGACTGACGTCGTAGTAGTTTTCGTAGGTGGTCAGATAATCATCGGCCATCTCCTTGTACGTAGCTCCGCAGAGGCCCTCGAGCAAGGCGCAGACGTATCCGGTGCGGTCTTTTCCCTCCATGCAGTGCACCACGTAGGGGGCCGGGTGCGACGGCATTTCCTTGAGCGCTTCGATGAGCCGCCGGTTGTAGTCGTCGGCCGTGGGGTCGGCTTTCAGCGGACAGAGAATCACGTGGCCGCTCTGCCAGAGCGAGGCGCTGTAGGCGGGCATGTCGTAGGTCGCCATCTTCTCCTCGGTGTCGGCCAGGTTGAGCACGCTGCTAACCCCTTTCGCTTCCAGATAGGCTGAGACGAAGGCTGCGCGGTTTATCTCGTTGCTGAAGGGCGAGGACGTGCGGTGGAGCCTGCCCTCGACGATGCGTCCGGCCTTCACGGCGCGGGCATTGGCGAAGGCCTCGTCCGAGGGGTAATCGGTGCGCTGGTTGGTGTAGGACATGCTCATGGCTTCCTGCACGTCGGCCTTGCCGCCCTTCTCTTTCAGCCGGATGGTCACGGTTTCTCCCTCCAGCCCCTGTAGCTCCTCGGGCAGCCCCGTGTTGTTGGCTGTGAAGCAGACCGAGGGGTAGGTGGGGTAGGCCACGCAGAGATACTCTCCCGTGAGGGCGTAGTAGCCGTCGTAATAGGGCATCACGATTTCCCGCCCCTTGACGGTGAGCGTGACGACGTCGCCCAGCGCGAAGCCGGCCTTTGCCATCTCGGCGGCCGTGAAATCCAGCATGGCAGCGCCAAACTCGTTATATTCCACGATGCGTCCTTCGATTGCAGCTTCGTCGGCGGGTTCGGAACTGTCGGAACACGAGGCTGCGGTGGCCAGCAAGAGGCCCACGCAAGCCATTGCAGCTCCGCGGAGAAGGCCTTGTAGCCGCGAGCCGCAGGAGCACAAAAAAGTTTTCTTTTTCATCATGATTGTGAAACGTCGGGTCTTTGCGATTTAAGCGGAGTTTCTTTCCCGATGCAAAGATGCAACAATTCTCTGAACTGGGCAACGTTTCGGCCCGAAAACTGGCGCGAGCGTGCCGCTTCGCCGCCGTTGCGGAAAAAACTTTGGCATTTGCTTTGCGTTTCTCGCACGAATTCGTATTTTTGCGTGCAGACCGCACATCAGAAAAAAGGAAACCGTTTCATCCTGAAGCAGAAAATGACTTGCAGCACCCTCATCCGCCAGACGCCGTCGGCACTCCACCGCACGCTCAGCCTCGTCGTGCTGTTCCTTGCCATGGCGGTTCTCCCCCTCCGTGCCCTGGAGAAGCGCGACGGCATCTATCTGATACGCTCTGCCGACGACCTGGCAGCCTTTGCCCGGCTCGTGAACGAGGGCGAGGTGGGGGCCTCAGGGCAGTTGCTTTCCGACATCGACTTCAGCGGCCGCGACGAGATGATTGGAAGGGGCGAAGGACTGGCCGCCGCCGTGAATCCCTTCCGCGGCACGTTCGACGGGCGGGGCCACACGGTGACGGTGGGCTACCACACGTCGCAGCCCTTCACCGCCCTGTTCCGCTTCGTCGACGGAGCCTCGATTCTCAACCTGCACGTGGCCGGCACCGTGCAGAGCTCGGCGGGCCATGCGGCAGGTGTGGCGGGCCACGTCACGGGCCGCAGCCGCTTCGCCAACATCCTCTCCTCGGTGAAGCTCGTGAGCGCGATGAATGGCTTCGTGGGCAACGGCGGCGTGGCGGGTTTCATCCTGGCCGGCAGTGCCACGTTTGACAACTGCGGCTTCAACGGCTCCATCCATTCCGAGACGGGCAGCGAGTTCGGAGGCATCGTGGGATGGATGGACATCGTCGACACCCGCGCCAGCGCTTCGCTGACCAACTGCTACGTGATGGCCGACTTCCACGGCGGCGTGGCCAACAGCAGCACCTTTGCCGTGGGCGACCCCTCGCTCATCGCTCTCGACAACTGCTACTACCTCCACCCCATCGGCAAGGAGCAGGGCACTCCCATGACGGCCCGCCAGTTTGCCGACGGCACCGTCTGCTGGTTGCTCAACCGCAACCAGCTCCGCCATCCCGTCTGGTTCCAGACGCTGGGCAGCGACGCCGCACCCGTGCCGTTCGCCGAGGGCCACGGTCGGGTCTATGTCCGCAAGCTCGACTGCCTGGGACATCCCGCCCCCGGCGAGCAGCCGAGCAACAATCCCGACGGCGCGTCGTTCGACATCCCTGCCCACAGCTACGACGGCTACGTCTGCTCCGTCTGCCGCGCCCTGAACCCCAACTTCTGCAACGAGACCGACGGGTACTACGAGATAGGCGATGCCGACCAGCTCTCGTGGTTCGCCTACATGGTGAATAGCGGACACCCCGACATCAACGGGCGGCTCATGGCCGACATTGATTTCTCCCGCCACGCCGAGATGATAGGCCTCGGCGTCGGTCGCATCCCCAATCCCGGCTTCCGCGGTGTCTTCGACGGGCAGGGCCACGACATCCGCCTCGGCTACGAGACGAAGGAGCCCGTCGCCGCCCTCTTCCGCTACATCAACGGAGCCCGCATCAAGAACTTGAGCACCTCGGGCACCCTCGTCGCCCACGCCCCCCTCGCCGCCGGAGTGGCCGGCAGCGGCAGCGGCACGCTCTCCAACGTCATCTCCACCGTCACGCTCCGCTCCACTGTCAGAGGGAAGGGCCTCCACGGCGGCCTCATGGCCGCGCTCACCACCGGCAACGCCTTCTTCACCAACTGCGCCTTTGCCGGCTCCTTCATCGGCCCCGAGACCACCCACTACGGCGGCTTCGTGGGCCAGCCCGGCGGCTTCAGCATCACCTTCACCAACTGCTTCGTCGACGTCCGCGAGAACACCTTCCTCAACACCGGAGCCTCGTTCACCCCCGTCTTCAATGCCGACAACTACAAGTTCCACAACTGCTACTACACCGGCAATTCCTTCGGCATCTCGCAGGGCACGCAGCTGGGGCGTGAGCAGATGGCCAACGGCGAACTGCTGCGCCGCCTCTCGTCGGACAAAGAGAGTACCTGGACGCAGACTCCCGGCCGCGACGCCTTCCCGCTGCCCTTCCGGGTGCAGGAGCTGAGGCTCACCGACAATACGTGCCAAATCACCTCGGCCGAGGACCTGGAGCAGTTTGCCCGCCTGGTGGCGAGCGGACACTCCGACATCAACGCCGTGCTCACCACCGACATCGACTACCGGGGCCGTCGCGAGCTCATCGGCAGCGAGGCGCATCACTACAGCGGCACGTTCGACGGCGCCGGGCACAAAATCTCCGTCAACATCGACGAGGAGCGCCCCGCCCTCGGACTCTTCCGCTACGTCGACCGGGGCGGCACCTTGAAGAACCTCCACGTCGACGGCATCGTCAGCGCTCACGACCAGTATGCCGGCGGCATCGTCGGATGGCTGGCCGACGGCACGGTGAGCAACTGCCTGGCCACGGTCGAAATCAAGTCCGACTACATGGGCGACTGCTCCTGCGGAGGCATCTGCGGCACCACCAGCCGCCGTGCCACCATCGCCAACTGCCAGTTCGTGGGACAGATCAACGCCTCGGGCGGCGAAGGCTTCGCCGGGCTCGTGGGCTGGGTGGACGGCCCCGGCACCGTCATCCGCAACAGCCTCGTCGTCTGCGACTCCTACCTCGGCTTCGACGACCGCTCCGACGCCATCGTCCGCGCTCGCAACGCCCGCCACGTCACCCTCGAGAACGTCTACTACCTGAACAACATCGAGGCCAGCATCGACGGCGCCCACAAGATAACCATGGAGCAAATCAGCAACGGCGAGGTCTTCTACACCCTCCTGGGCAACGCCATCCGGCAGGCCGAGCAGACCATCGACAGCCAGCAGGTGAAAATCCGCAAGAAGAACTTCACCATCGCCCTCGTGGCCTTCGGAGCCTCCTTCCTCGGCCTCGTTCTGCTCGCGCTGACGTTCTATTTCCGCTCGCGCACACTCCGCCTCCGCCATCTCTACGAGCAGACCCTCCACCAGCACGCCCAGTGGCTCGAGCAGCTGCGCCAGCAGGCCGCCGCCCCCGCCGGGAAGCCCCAGCCGTCCGCCGACGATTCCGAAAACCTCCTCTCCGAGCTCTATGCCCGGCTGCTGCAGACCATGGAGGAGAAAAAGCTCTACGTGCGCCCCGGGCTCGACGAGACCACCCTGGCGCGCGAGGTGGGCACCAACGTCAACTATCTTTCGCGCTGCATCAACCAGATGGCCGGCGGGAAAAACTTCTCGCGCTGGCTCAACACCTATCGCGTCAACCATGCCATCCAGCTCATCGAGGAGGACAACCAGACCAACATCGCCGTGCTCAGCGAGATGTCGGGCTTCTCCAGCCAAAAGACCTTCACCCGCCATTTCAAGGACGTCACCGGCATGACCGCCACCCAGTACATCCTCTCCCGCCGCTGAGCCACTGTCCCTTGCCTCCATACCTAATTATTGGTGTCCGGGAAAAATCGAATCGCGACCTTGGGACGCTGAAGGCGTCCACATATCGGTAACCGAGGGTACGTGCGCGAGCACGCACCCTCGGCATCGGTAATGCCC